>NZ_AMXC01000014.1:0-89039 GCF_000310165.2 Thauera sp. 63 | reverse complement strand
GCGAAGCCGGCGACGGCCCAGGCCGCCCGCGCGGCGCCGATCGAAACCGCCACGTCGACGGTGCAGACCTTGCGCGCCGCTGAACCGCCCAAGGCGGTCGAGGCGGCGCCCCCGAACGGTGCGGTGGATCAGGGCGACAAGAAGCTGATCCTGCCGCCGCTGCCAAACATCCGGCCCGCCAAGCCCGATCCCGAGAGGGTCGAGCGCGAGGCACCCAAGCCTGCGACCGCCGAGACGGTGCGCAAGGCCGAGAAGTCGGCTCCGCCGGCGCGGCCGGGCGCGGCGCGCAGGCCTGAGCCGCCACGCGCGGTGGTGCGTGAGACGCCCCGTCCGCAAGCGCCTGCGCCGGTTGCCCTGGCGCGACCGCAGGTCAAGGCCCCGTCGGTGCCGGCAGCCCCGGTGCCGCCCGACCCCGTCGAGGTGCTGCTGCGTGCCCAGCGCGACAACGCCTTCGATCCCGGCTGGCGCTACGAGGGGGAATTGGGGCCGGAGGCGTGGGGGCGCCTGCGTCCCGACTGGCGTCTGTGCAGCGAGGGCACGCGCCAGTCGCCGATCGACCTGCGTGACGGCGTGGCGGTGGATCTGGCGCCGGTCAAGTTCCACTACCGCAGCACCGGCTTTCGCATCCGCGACACCGGCAACACGCTGCAGGTCGACGTTGGCGAAGGCATGGGGGTCGAGATCCGCGGCACGCGCTACGCGCTCGAGCGTTTCACCCTGCATCGCCCGTCGCAGGAGCGTGTCGGCGGCATGGCCTATGACATGGCGGCCTATCTCGAGCACCGCAGCGCCGACGGTCGCACGGCGATTGTGTCGATCCTGCTCGAGGCGGGCGGCGCGCCGAACGCCTTGCTGCAGACCTTGTGGAACAACCTGCCACTCGATCGCGGGCGCGAGTTCGTGCCGGATGCCGTGATCGACCTCAATGGTTTCGTCCCCGAGAATCCCGCGCACTTCCTCTATCTCGGCTCGCTGCCCGTGCCGCCCTGCACCGAAGACGTCATCTGGGTGGTGATGAAGACGTCGATGCCGATGGCCGATGACCAGTTGGCCGTGTTCGGGCGCCTCTACCCGCGCAACTCCCGCCCGATCCAGCCGGCCAATGGTCGCCTGGTGCTCGAGTCGCGCTGATCCCGGAACGTCCGCACGACCCGGCTCGCCGCCAGGCGCGAGACCCCGGCCAGCATGCGGTTTGCGCCCGGGACCGCGGGCCTTGTCCATCGTCACTGCCCTTGCTTGACGGGCGCCGCGTCGCCCCATCGCAGCGCAGCAACTGCGCTAGAATGATGCGGTTTTGCCGTAACGGACGACGCTATTAATTAGCGTGTGCTAATATTTCGCCAGGAGTTCCTGATGAATTTCGAGAAAGCGCGCTTCAACATGGTCGAGCAACAGATCCGTCCCTGGGAGGTGCTGGATCAGAACGTGCTCGACCTCCTGATGACGGTCAAGCGCGAGGAGTTCGTGCCCGCGAGCGCGCGGTCGCTGGCTTTCGCCGACGTGGAGATCCCGATCGGCTGCGGCCAGGTGATGCTGAAGCCAGTCATCGAGGGCAAGGTGCTGCAGGCGCTGCAACTGGCGAAATCCGATTCGGTCCTGGAGATCGGTACCGGTTCCGGGTTTTTCGCTGCACTGCTGGCGGCGCGCGCGGAGTGGGTGCGCACCCTGGAAATCGAGCCCGAGCTGGTGAAGTTCGCCTCGGACAACCTCGCCCGCAACGGTGTCGAGAACGTCGTGGTGGTGCAGGGCGACGGCATGGCGGGCTGGGCCGAGCGTGCCCCCTACGATGTCATCGTGGTATCGGGCGGCGTGTCCTTCGTGCCGCAGGTGCTGCTCGAGCAGCTCAAGGTGGGTGGTCGCCTGTTCGCGTTCGTGGGCGAGGCGCCGGTCATGAAGGGACGCCTGATCACCTGCGAGGCCGAGGGGCGTTTCCGCACCGAGGACATCTTCGAGACCGTCGTGCCCATGCTGCGCAACGCGCCGCGCCACGACGCCTTCAGCTTCTGAGTACGACACCATGCGTCAGATCAGCCCGCGCGAACTTGCCGACCGCCTGAGCGATGCGGGGGGCGACAAGCCCCTGCTGCTCGATGTGCGCGAACCCTGGGAATTCGGGATCTGTCACATCGAGGGTTCCGTGCCGATGCCCATGGGCAGCGTGCCCGCACGTTTTGCCGAGCTCGACCGCGACGCCGAGATCGTGGTGGTCTGCCACCACGGCGGGCGCAGCGCGCAGGTGTGCATGTTCCTCGAGCATCAGGGCTTCGGCAACGTGATCAATCTGGCTGGCGGTGTCGCTGGCTGGGCGGCGCAGGTCGACCCGAAGATGCCGCAGTACTGACGCGGCAGCATTTTCCGGAGGACGTAATGAAGCGAGCGATAGCACTCTGTGTGGCAGGCCTGTTCTCGAGCGGCGCGTGGGCCGCCGACCTCATGCAGGTCTATCAGGAGGCGCTCGCGAATGATGCGAAGTTCTCCGCGGCACGGGCCGAGTTCGAGGCCGGGCAGGAGAAGGTCGTGCAGGGGCGTTCCGGCCTGCTGCCGCAGATCGGACTGAACGCGGAAACGCGCTGGAACGACGCCGAGTTGCGCACAAGTTCGAGCCCGCGGGCAATGGACTACTCCTACAACAGCAACGGCTACGGTGTGCAGCTGACCCAGCCGCTGTTCCGCTGGCAGAACTGGGTGCAGTTCAAGCAGGGCGAATTGCAGACCGCGCTGACCGAGGCGCAGTTCGGCGTGGCGCGGCAGGACCTGGTGCTGCGGGTCTCCGAGGCTTACTTCAACGTTCTCAATGCGCAGGATGCGCTTGCCGCGGTGACGCAGTTGCGTACGGCAGCGGGCGAACAGCTCGATCTGGCGAAGACCAGCTTCGAGGTCGGCACGGTCACGATCACCGACGTCCACGAGGCGCAGTCGCGCTTCGACCTGGCCTCGGCGCAGGAGATCGCGGCACAGAACCAGCTCGAGGTCGCGCGCCAGACGCTGGCGCAGATCATCGGCAAGCAGCCCGAGGCTCTGGCCGGTCTGCGCGAGGGGGTGCAACTGCAGCGTCCGCAACCCGACAACATCGCGGATTGGGTCGCCGCGGCCGAGGCGGGCAGTTTCGGCGTGCAGGCGCAGCAACTCGTGCGCGAGATCGCCGCGCGTGAGGTCGAGCGCGCACGCGCCGGGCACCTGCCGACGGTGGATATCGTCGCAACCCATGGCGTTAACAACCGGCCGCAGGTGTCGACCGAGCGCAGCGAGGCGACGACGATCGGGCTGCAGCTCAATCTGCCGCTGTATGCCGGCGGGCGGGTGTCGTCCGTGTCGCGCGAAGCGGCGGCGCTGCGAATGAAGGCCGATGCCGATCTCGAGGATGCGCGCCGCAATGCTGCGCTGGCCGCGCGCCAGTCATGGCTGGGCGTGACCAGCGGCATGGCGCAGGTGAGGGCGCTGGAAGCCGCGAAGGTGTCGTCGACCTCCGCGCTCGAAGCCAACAAGCTCGGCTACGAAGTGGGCGTGCGCATCAACATCGACGTGCTCAACGCCCAGACGCAACTGGCCGATACGCTTCAGCAACTGTCGCGTGCGCGCTACGACACCCTGCTCGCCCAACTGCGCCTGAAGGCTGCTGCCGGTACGCTCGGCGAGGACGACGTGCGCGAGATCAACGCGCTGCTGGCGCCCTGAGCGCGACGCCTTCCAGCAGTTCCAGCGTACGCGCGGTGGCGCCGCGGTCTGCCGCGGCAAAGCGCAAACCGGCCTCGGCCATGTCGCCACGGCGACGCGCTTCTTTCAGCAGTTCCAGGGCGGCGTTGACGCCCGCGTCGGCCGTCTCGACTCGCAGGGCCGCACCTGCCGCGATGGCGTGTTCGGCCACTGCAGCAAAGTTGAAGGTGTGGGGGCCGACGACCACCGGCGTGCCGACCGCGCAGGCCTCGATCAGGTTCTGGCCGCCGAAGGGCAGCCAGCTGCCGCCGATCAGCGCGACGTCCGCACTGGCGTAGTAGGCGAACATTTCTCCCATCGAATCTCCGAGCCAGACGCGGGTTTGCGCCGCGACCGGCTGATCCTCCGAGCGGCGCTGCAGCGCGAGGCCACGTGCCGCGGCGAGCCTGGCCACCTCGTCGAAGCGCTGGGGGTGGCGAGGCACCAGGGCGAGCAGGACCTCGGGCGGCGCGAGGCGGGCGAAGGCGTCGAGCAGCAGGGCCTCTTCGCCGTCGCGCGTGCTGGCGGCAAGCAGCACCTGGCGTGAGCCGATGCGTGCGCGGAAGAGGCTGGCGAGGGCCTCGGTGTTCTCGGGGGGCGAGATGTCGAACTTGATGTTGCCCGTGACCATCACCCGGCGGGCGCCGAGCGCCGACAGCCGGGCGGCGTCGGCCGCGGTCTGCGCGCCGATCGCGCTCAGCGCGCCCATCGTCAGGGCGCTCAAGGCCGGCAGGCGGGCATAGCGTCGCGCCGAGCGTTCCGACAGGCGGGCATTGGCCAGGATCACCGGCACGCCGCGCCGGCGACAGGCTGCGAGCAGATTCGGCCACAGCTCGGTCTCCATGATCACTCCGAACTGCGGGCGGAAGTGGCGCAGGAAGGCGCCCGCGAAGCAGCCGAGGTCGTAGGGCAGGTAGCAGCGCAGTACGCGGGAGTCGCCGTTGAACAGTGCTTTCGAGGTCTCGCGGCCGGTGGGCGTCATGTGCGTCAGCAGGACCGTGTGTTCGGGCCAGCGTTTCAGCAAGGCCCTGACCAGCGGTTCGGCGGCGCGGGTTTCGCCCACGGACACGGCATGCACCCAGATGACGCGCACTGGTGCGCGCATCCGGTAGCGGCCGAAGCGCTCACCGAGGTGTTTCAGGTAACCCGGCTGGCGTCGTCCGCGCCACAGCAGGCGCAACACGACCAGGGGCAGGGCGAGGATCCACAGCAGGGTGTAAGGCAGGCGGGTGAGCATCAAGGCGGATCAGCAGACGACCGCGCAAGTATAAGCAAGGATCCAGGGGGTGGGACTGTCATACGCCGCCCGTGCGCACATGCGATAATCCGGCGTCTTCGATTCTCCCAACCCGACATCGTCATGAAAATCCTCGTCACTGGTGCCGCCGGCTTCATCGGCATGCATGCGTCCCAACGTCTCCTCGCGCGCGGGGACCAGGTGGTCGGACTCGACAATCTCAACGACTATTACGACCCGACGCTGAAGGAGGCGCGCCTGGCTAGGCTGACGCCGCACGCGGGGTTCCGCTTCGTGAAGATGGACGTGGCCGACCGTGCCGGCATGGAGCGCCTGTTCGCCGAGGAGAAGTTCGACCGTGTGATCCACCTCGCGGCGCAGGCCGGGGTGCGCTACTCGCTGCAGAACCCGCATGCCTACATCGACAGCAACCTGGTCGGCTTCATGAACATCCTGGAGGGCTGCCGGCATGCGAAGGTGCAGCATCTGGTGTATGCGTCGAGTTCCAGCGTCTATGGCGGCAATACCAAGATGCCGTTCTCGGAGCGCGACAGCGTCGATCATCCGGTGAGCATCTACGCCGCGACCAAGAAGGCGAACGAACTGATGGCGCATACCTACAGCCATCTCTACGGCCTGCCGACGACCGGCCTGCGCTTCTTCACCGTCTATGGTCCGTGGGGGCGTCCGGACATGGCGTTGTTCCTGTTCACCAAGGCCATCCTCGAAGGACGTCCGATCGACGTCTTCAACCACGGCAAGATGAAGCGCGACTTCACCTACGTGGATGACATCGTCGAGGGCGTGATCCGTACGCTCGACCGCACGGCGGCGGCGGATGCCGCCTTCGATTCGGACAACCCGGACCCGGGCCGCAGCAACGCCCCGTACCGCGTGTTCAACATCGGCAACCACAACCCGGTGGAGTTGATGGCCTTCGTGTCGGCGATCGAGGAAACCCTGGGCGTGACCGCACAGAAGAACTTCATGCCGCTGCAGGATGGCGACGTGCCGGCGACCTACGCCGATACCGAGGCGCTGAACGCCTGGACCGGCTTTGCGCCGGCGACCAGCGTGAAGGACGGCGTCGCCCGCTTCGTTGCCTGGTATCGCGACTACTACCGCGTCTGAGTACAGAGGCGCCCCCGCACCAGGCGGCGGGGGCGGTTCCCGTCGTGCTTACTTGCTCTTGATCATCGTGCCGACGCCGTGGTCGGTCAGGATCTCAAGCAGCAGGCAATGTTCGACGCGGCCGTCGATGATGTGCACAGACTTAACGCCGTTGCGTGCCGCGTCCAGCGCCGAGCCGATCTTGGGCAGCATGCCGCCCGACAGGGTGCCGTCGGCGACGAGCTCGTCGATCTCGCGCGGCGTCAGGCCGGTGAGCAGCTTGCCGGCCTTGTCGAGAACGCCCGGCGTGTTGGTCAGCAGCACCAGCTTCTCCGCCTTCAGGATCTCGGCCAGCTTGCCGGCGACCACGTCGGCGTTGATGTTGTAGGTCTCGCCCTCTTCGCCGACGCCAATCGGCGCGATCACCGGGATGAAGTCGCCCTTGTCGAGGAAGGCGATCAGGCTGGGATCGATGCTGGTGATCTCGCCCACCTGGCCGACGTCGATCAGGTCACCCGCCGGCGCGTCGAGCTTCTGCATCAGCAGTTTCTTGGCGCGGATGAAGCTGGCGTCCTTGCCGGTGAGGCCGACGGCCTTGCCGCCCGCCTGGTTGATCAGGTTGACGATCTCCTTGTTCACCTGACCGCCGAGCACCATCTCGACCACTTCCATGGTCTCGGCGTCGGTGACGCGCATGCCCTGGATGAACTCGCCCTTCTTGCCCACGCGTGTCAGCAGGGTCTCGATCTGCGGGCCGCCGCCATGGACGACCACCGGGTTCAGGCCGACCAGCTTGAGCAGCACGACGTCCTGCGCGAAACATTCCTTGAGGTGCGGGTCGGTCATCGCGTTGCCGCCGTACTTGATGACGATGGTCTTGTCGAAGAAGCGCTTGATGTAAGGCAGGGCCTCGGCCAGGATCTCGGCCTTGCGGGCGGGGGTGACGGGGTCGGCGGGGCGGGTGTCGGTCATGGGGTGTCCTTTGTTGCGGTGCGGATAGACAGCGCGCAGTTTACTGCGGGCGTCCCGGTTGTGGGCGTGTTGCCGGCCCGATTCTGTCACCACGCATGTTACGGCCCGCCGCGCATGAAAAAGCCCGCAGCCTGCAAGCAGGCATGCGGGCCGGCCGGCGTGGGGACTGCGGATCAGTCGATCGTCAGGCGCTTGGCCTGGGCCTCCGCCTTCTTCGGCAGGGAGAGTTCGAGCACGCCGTCCTTGAACTTGGCGGCCGCCTTGGCTTCGTCGATTTCCTGACCGAGCTGGAAACTGCGCGAAACCTTGCCGAAGTAGCGTTCGGTACGCAGCACCTTCTCGCCTTCCTTCACTTCCTTTTCCTGCTTGCGTTCGGCGCTGATCGACACTACCGGGCCGTCGATATGGACGTGGATGTCTTCCTTCTTCATGCCGGGCAGTTCGGCATGGACCTCGTAGCCCTCGCTGGTCTCCTTGACGTCGACGCGCATCTGCGGGGCCTCCACGCCTGCATTGGCGAGGGGACCGCCGCCGAAGTCTACGGGACGTACGAAAAAGCCGCGGAAGAAGTCGTCCAGGGGGTCGGTACGACGGGTGAGATTGCTGCTCATGTCCTGATCTCCTCTTGTCCAAAGCCTGCCGGCAGGAATCCGGCCTCAGACAAAATATAGGTCCGGCCGACGAGGATTCAAGGGCGAGACTGCATCCGTCCTATCATTCGGGCGGTGCATTCAAGGAAACCGATTCATCATGAACCCCTCAGTGCCAGACTCGACGCCGAGCAACCTCTGTCCGCGTTGCGGCGCGCGTTTCACCTGTGGCATGCGCGCGGGCGAGGCGGCCTGCTGGTGTGCGGCCTACCCGGCCGCTTTTGCCGTGCCAGCGCCGGAATCCGTACCCGAGACCGGCGCCTGTTACTGTCCGAGGTGTCTCGCCGAGCTCATCGAGTCGCGTCGTGCGGCGGGCGGGCGCTAGCGGAAGGGGCGTCGTCTTCCATGACCTCGACGCTGAACGCGATGCCGGCCTCAGCCCAGCAGCGCGTCGTGTCGGCGAGGATGTCGAATGTGGTGGCCAGCACGTCGGGGTGCGTCGTGCGCAGGGTCGAGGGGTTGCACAGGACCACGCGGTAGGCCGGTGCGGGCAGCCACGACAGATCCGTGAGGCAGTCGGCCAGGGCGTCCCAGTTGTGTCCGAACCAGTCCGGAAAGCGGAAGGCCTCGGCGAAACGCCTGAGCAGTCCAGCCTTGTCCGTGCAGTCGGCGAGTTCGACGCGCACGTCCAAAGGGGAGTCGGAAGGAGAGGGAATCATGGGCGCGGCTCCACCTGGCGGAAGCTCCGGTAGTGGTCGTGGGTGTAGTAGAAGACCTCGGGCGGATTGCCGCCGGTGACGATGCGGCGTGCGCCGCGGTCGCGTGAGCCGGGCGTCGGCACCGTGAATTCGCGGTAGTAGCCGCGCGGTTTCTGTGGCAGCAGGCTCTCACGGTTCTGGAACACGGTGCCGTCCTTGCGGTAGGGGAAGGGGCCGCCCTTCTGGATCAGGCCGATGGTCTCGATCGCCTCCGGCGGCAGGCCGGCGAGCGTGTCGCGATCCGGGCCGGTCGGCGTGCAGCCTGCAAGCAGGACGAGGAGGAGCGCGAGGCGGAGCAGCAGCGTGCGGAACATTGCAGCAGTCGGCGGTGTTCAGAAGGTTCGTGCCGGGCGGCCCAAGACCTTTTCCGGCCGGATGCCGTAGCGCTGGATGAGCGCGTGCATGAACTCGGTGATCGCAGCCAGCCGCGGATTGGCGGGGGACAGGCGCTGGGCGCGCTGGATGAGGCCGCGCGCCTGGGTGGCGAAGGCATCGTTCCAGCCGCGGTTCTCGATGTGGCGCAGCAGTGCGAGGGCGGCGTTGAACAGCACATGGGGATTGCCCGGCAGCTTGCGTGCCGCGCTCATCATCTCGGCCACGGCGCCGTCGAAGTCGCCTGCGCGTGCTTTCTCCGCGCCCGTGGTGACGAGCGACTTGACCTCGGTCTGGATGCGCGCCTCGATCTCCTGTGACAGGTGCCCGAGTCCGCGCTGGTCGAGTACCGCGCGCGTGGTCTCGATGGTGCGTTCGTCGGCCGAGCTGCGCAACAGGTCGGTGACGAGTTCGCTGGCCTGCTCCTGCATGTCCTGGTCGAAGCAGGCCCTGATCAGGTCCTGCCGCAGCCCGACCGACAGCTCGCGCACGGTGCCGCCGGCCAGCGCTGCGGCCTTCAGCGCAGCCTGCGCTCGAGCGCGATCGTTGTTGTGGGCATGCACCAGCGCCGTGCACACGGCCTTGCAGACCTCACCCTTGGGTTGTCGTCCCATGCTGCGGTCGAGGTCTGCGATGGTGCCTTGGGCATCCTGCACCTTGGCTTGGGCAAGCTGTGCCTGGACGAGGCGGACGTGGTCCTCCGGATCGCGGAATTCGGAGTACTTGCCCTTGCGGACAACCTCTGCAAGCGCTTCTTCCGCGCCCGCCGGATTGCCGATGGCGAGTGACAGCGTGCCGAGGTGCCGCAGGCGCGCGACGCGGTGCGGCGACTTCTCCGCGGCAGCGTTCAGGGTGGCGCAGGCCTCGTCCGGACGACCGGTTTCTTCGCGGAGCTGGGCGAGCAGTTCGTAGGCGGCGATGAAGCGGTCATGGCGCGCAATCAGGCCTGTCAGGATGTCCTCGGCCTCGACGTAGCGCTTCTTGAGTACCAGCAGCCGGGCAAGCCCGAGTTCGGCCCATGGGATGCTGCGCGAGCCGAGGATCTCGCGATAGAGCGACTCGGCTTCGTCGAGCTGGCCGATGCTGGCGTGCAACTGCGCCTGCAGTCGCAGCAGGTCAGTGAGGTGTTGCGGGTTCTCGTCGCGTGCGATGCGGCAGTACTCGATGGCGCCAACCGGGTCGCCAAGTCGCATCAACTGCCATGCCGGCAGGAAGATGTCGCGTTTCTGGAAGGCTCGCAGCAGCCGCACGCGCAGCGTCTCGGCGTTGAGCGGCTTGAGGATGTAGTCGTTGGGGGAGAGCTCGCACGCGCTGGTGACGCGTTCGTAATTGCGTTCGCCGGTGATCATGACGAACACGGTGTCGAGCGGGATGATGCCGTGCGCGTGCAGGTCCTCGAGCAGGTGCTGGCCGTCCTGGCCTTCGCCGAGGTTGTATTCGCACAGGATCAGGTCGTAGCGATGCTCGCGCAGCCGCTTCATCGCGGCCGTTGCGGAAACCGCGTACTGGGCGTTCTCGATGCCGATCGACGACAGCATCGCGCGCAGTTGCGCACGCATGTTGGGCTGGCATTCGACGACGAGGACTTCGAGCTCGTTCGGCAGGAGCATCTGTAATGGCGCCATGTGCACGCAGGGGCGTGCTTCAGGAGAAGATTACGGCATCCCTGTCGAAATCTGAAAGGGCGGCGTTCGGTCGGTCGTCGACGCAAACGGAGACGGGCTCCACGACACCTTGCATCCTCAGGGGAGACAGGGCGCGGTGGAGCCCGCTGGGGGGCTGTGCGGCAAGCTCAGGCCTTGCCGACTTCGACCTGGGTTTCGACCTTCTGGCGCAGGCGGATGTGCAGTTCGCGCAACTGCTTTTCATCCACTTCGCCCGGGGCGTTGGTCAGCAGGCACTGCGCACGCTGGGTCTTGGGGAAGGCAATGACGTCGCGGATCGACTCGGCACCGGTCATCATGGTGACGATGCGGTCGAGGCCGAAGGCCAGGCCGCCGTGGGGCGGGGCGCCATACTTCAGTGCGTCGAGCAGGAAGCCGAACTTCACCTGCTGCTCCTCGGGGCCGATGTTGAGCGCGTCGAACACCTTGGCCTGCACGTCGGCGCGGTGGATACGCACCGAGCCGCCGCCGATTTCCCAGCCGTTCAGTGCCAGATCGTACGCCTTGGCGAGGCACTCGCCCGGGTTGGTCGTCAGCAGGTCGAGATGTTCGTCCTTCGGGCTGGTGAAGGGGTGGTGGCAGGCGACCCAGCGCTTGTCGTCCTCGTCGTACTCGAACATCGGGAAGTCGACCACCCACAGCGGGCACCATGCCTCGCCCGTAACATAGCCCTTCTCGTGGCCGAGCTTGATGCGCAGTGCGCCCATGGCGTCGTTGACCACCTTGGTCTTGTCGGCGCCGAAGAAGATCAGGTCGCCCGATTGCGCGCCGGTGCGCTCGAGGATGGTGCGCAGCGCCGTCTCGTGCAGGTTCTTGACGATCGGCGACTGCAGGCCCTGTTCGTTGGGCTGGGTGACGTCGTTGACCTTGATGTAGGCCAGGCCCTTGGCGCCGTAGATGCCGACGAACTTGGTGTACTCGTCGATCTCGCCGCGGGTCAGGCTGTTGCCGCCGGGCACGCGCATCGCGGCGACGCGACCGCCCGAGGTGGCGGGGCCGCTGAAGACCTTGAAGGCGACGTCCTGCACGGCGTCGGTGACGTCGGTGAGTTCCAGCGTGACGCGCAGGTCGGGTTTGTCCGAGCCGTAACGGCGCATCGCCTCGGCGTAGGTCATGCGCGGGAAGGGCGCGGGCAGCTCGACCGCCATCGCCTCCTTGAACACGAAGCGGATCATCTCCTCGACCAGCGCGGTGATCTCGTGCTCGTTCATGAACGACGTCTCGAGGTCGACCTGGGTGAACTCGGGCTGGCGGTCGGCGCGCAGGTCCTCGTCGCGGAAGCACTTGACGATCTGGTAGTAGCGGTCGTAGCCGGCGACCATCAGCAACTGCTTGAAGAGCTGGGGCGACTGCGGCAGGGCGAAGAACTGGCCCGGGTGCACGCGCGAGGGCACCAGGTAATCGCGCGCGCCCTCGGGCGTGCTCTTGGTCAGCATCGGCGTCTCGACGTCGATGAAGCCGGCCGCGTCGAGGAAGCGGCGGAAGGCCATCGTGGTCTTGTAGCGCAGCATCAGGTTCTTCTGCATCTGCGGGCGGCGCAGGTCAATGACGCGGTTGGTCAGACGCACCGTCTCGGACAGGTTTTCGTCATCCACCTGGAACGGGGGCGTCGCCGCCGCGTTCAGCACCTCGATCTCGTGGCACAGGATCTCGATCTCGCCGGAGGTCAGGTTGGCGTTCTCTGTGCCCGCCGGGCGGCGGCGGACCTTGCCGCTCATCTTCAGGACGAACTCGCTGCGCACCGACTCGGCGAGCCTGAACATCTCGGCACGGTCGGGGTCGCATACGACCTGAACCAGGCCTTCACGGTCGCGCAGGTCGATGAAGATCACGCCGCCGTGGTCGCGGCGACGATGTACCCAGCCACAAATGGTGACGATCTGGTCGAGGTCGGCGGCGGTGACTTGTCCGCAATAATGAGTTCGCATGTCAGGGTTCCGGCAGGTCTGGTGGGCGACGATGATGCGCCGCGCTTCGGTCTTGAAAGTGGGCTGGCTTATTCGTTGAGTAGCGCCGGGCGCTCGGCACGACGGCTGGGGGGCGCGACGACACCCATCGAAATGATGTACTTCAACGCTTCGTCGACGCTCATGTCGAGCTCGATCACGTCGTCCCGCGGCATCATCAGAAAGAAGCCGGAGGTCGGGTTGGGCGTGGTCGGAACATAGACACTGACGTAGTCGCCGGCGAGGTGGTGGGCGGCGTCTCCGCCGGGCTTGCCGGTGAGGAAGGCGATGGTCCACGCGCCCTGGCGCGGGTATTGCACGAGCAGAGCCTTGCGGAAGGCCTGGCCGCTGCTCGAGAACAAGGTGTCCGATACCTGCTTGACACTGTAGTAGATCGACTTCACCACCGGGATGCGGGCGAGGACGGCCTCCCAGAGGGCAACGATCTTCTGGCCGAGCACGTTCGCGGCCACGAGACCGGTCGCCAGCACGATGGCCAGGGCCATCAGCACGCCAATGCCCGGGATGTTGAATCCGAGAACGGTCTGCGGCTGTGCGCCGTTGGGCAGCCAGAGCAGGATCTGGTCGAGCGTGTTGACGATCCACGCGAGCACCATGAAGGTGATCGCCAGCGGAATCCAGATCAGCAGGCCGGTGATGAAGTATTTCTTCACGGAATCTTCTTGCAGGGCCTGCACGGGGCAGGCCGGACGATGGCGCGTGCAGCGGCCTCAGTGACAGGCGCAGCCGCCGCCGGCGCAAGCGGGGGCGGACGATGGGCTGCTGTCGGTAGAGGGCGAAGAGGCGGTGCTGCCACCCTTGAAGTCGGTGGCGTACCAGCCGGTGCCCTTCAGCTGGAAGCCGGCGGCCGACAGCAGTTTGGCGTAGCCGGTGGCACCGCAGGACGGGCAGGACGACAGGGGTTCATCGCTCATTCTCTGCAGGTGTTCCTTCTGGAAACCGCAGCTCGGGCAACGATATTCGTAGATGGGCATGACAAGCTCCCGAAAACAAGTGCGCAAGTCTAACGCAATGCAGCATAAGGAAAAAGGCGCGTACCCAGACGGCGCGCCCCAAGCATATATGGGGCTGAGCCCAATCGAGTTCAAGCCGGCGGTGCCTGGCCTGCACGGCTGACGCGTCAGAGCAGACCGAGGTAGCGGGACGTCAGGGTCTCGCCCCAGAACAGGGCGATGATGCCCGCTGCGGCCAGGTAGGGGCCAAAGGGGATCGGCACGTTGCGACCGTGGCGGGCAAGGACGATGAGGGTGATGCCGACGACGGCGCCGACGAGCGACGACAGCAGGATGGTCAGCGGCAGCAGCGACCAGCCCAGCCAGGCGCCAATGGCTGCCAGCAGCTTGAAGTCGCCATAGCCCATGCCTTCCTTGCCGGTGACGAGCTTGAACAGCCAATACACCGACCACAACGCAAGATACCCTGCCATGGCGCCGATCACTGCACTGGGCAGATCGGTAAAGGTGTCGCCCAGGTTGAAGAGCAGGCCAAGCCAAAGCAGAGGAAGCGTCAGATCGTCGGGCAGCAGCTGCGTATCGATGTCGATGAAGGCCAGCGCCACCATCGTCCAGATGAACAGCAGGGCGCCGGCGGCCGCGAGCCCGAAACCGAAATGCCAGGCAGCGTAGCCCGAGAGCAGGGCGGTGAACGCCTCGACGATCGGGTAGCGCAGGCTGATCCGGGCGCCGCAGTGGCCGCAGCGCCCCCGCAGCACGAGGTAACTCAGGACCGGGATGTTCTCGAGCGCGCCGATGAGGTGCCCGCAGTGCGGGCAGCGCGAGCGCGGGGTCGCGAGATTGAAGCGCTCGGTCGGCTGGACCTCCTCACCCCTCAGCTCGGCAGCTTGCGCATGCCAGTCACGCTCCATCATCCTTGGCAGGCGGTGGATCACGACGTTCAGGAAGCTCCCGACGAACAATCCCAGCAGAGCGCCCACGCCGGTGAAGGCGAACGGGTCTTGCAAGAGCGCCAGCATGACTCAGACGATCGAGCCGAGCTTGAAGATCGGAAGGTACATCGCAATCACCAGGCCGCCGATAACGGTGCCGAGGAAGACCATGATGATCGGTTCGAGCAACTGCGACAGCCCGGACACGGCCTCGTCGACTTCCTGCTCGAAGAAGTCCGCCACCTTGCCGAGCATGGCATCCAGCTGACCGGACTCCTCGCCGATCGACACCATCTGCACCACCATGGTCGGGAACACGTTGGCGTTCTGCATGGCGACGGTCAGGCTCGTGCCGGTGCTCACGTCGCTCTGGATCTGGCGGGTGGCCGTCAGATAGATGTGGTTGCCGGAGGCGCCGCCGACCGAATCCAGCGCTTCGACAAGGGGGACGCCGGCTGCGAACATGGTCGACAGCGTACGGGTCCAGCGTGCCACCGTCGCCTTGCGGATGATGTCGCCGACGACGGGCAGCTTGAGTACGAGGCGATCGATCGCGATCTGCATGGCGACGGAGCGTTTGTAGATCCAGCTGATGGCCATGATCGCGACAATGGGGATGCCGAGCACGATGTACCAGAACTCGACAAAGAAGTCGGAAATTCCGATGACGATCATGGTCGGCGCCGGCAGTTCGGCGCCGAAGCCGGAGAAGACGCTCTTGAACTCGGGAATGACGAACAGCATCATCACCGAGATCACCAGTGCGGCCACCACGACGACCGCGATCGGATAGAACAGCGCCGACTTGATCTTGCCCTTGATGGCAAGGATCTTTTCCTTGTAGGTGGCGATCCGGTCCAGCAGGCTGTCCAGGATGCCGGCCTGTTCGCCGGCGGCGACCAGGTTGGTGAACAGACGATCGAAATGCACGGGGTGCTTGGCGAAGGCCTGCGACAGGCTCGAGCCGGTTTCGACGTCGTTCCGGACTTCGTTCAGCAGGCGTGCCAGCGCAGGGTTGCCAGAACCCTTGATGCCGATGTCGAAGGCCTGAAGCAGCGGCACGCCCGATTTCATCATTGTCGCCAGCTGGCGGGTGAAGAGCGCGATGTCCTTCTCGCTGATCTTGCCGCCACGCGACAGCTTCTGTTTCTTGACCTTGGTGACCAGGATGCCCTGGCGGCGGAGCATGGCCTTGACGACCGCGTCACCGGAAGCCCTGATCTCGCCGCGCACGATCTTGCCGGACTTGTCCTTGCCTTCCCAGTTGTACAGATCCTCCTGGGGGCCTGCGGGGCGCATTGCGCGGCTAGCCGTTGCCATGTGATCGAGCTTCCTTTGCCTTATTCGTTGGTTGTCGCCAGCACTTCCTCTAGCGAGGTCACGCCTTGTTTGACCTTGAGCAGGCCGGACTTGCGCAGGTCGCGCACGCCCTCGCTTTCTGCCTGGGCGGCAATGTCCATCGAATTGCCACCGGTCATTATGATATGCGCAATCTCTTCCGTAATAGGCATCACCTGGTAAATACCCACGCGGCCCTTGTATCCGCTGCCCTTGCAGCGGTCGCAGCCGCCGGGCGCGTAGGGCTGCCAGCTGCCATCGAGTTCATCCGGGCTGAAGCCCGCCTCGAGCAGGGCTTCGAGCGGTATGTCGGCCGGCTTCTTGCACGAGCATAACCGCCGCGCCAGACGCTGGGCCGTGATCAGTATCACCGATGACGCGATGTTGAACGGCGCGACACCCATGTTCTTGAGGCGCTCGAGGGTGGTCGGTGCGTCGTTGGTGTGCAGGGTCGACAGCACCAGGTGGCCCGTCTGCGCCGCCTTGACCGAGATCTCGGCCGTGTCGAGGTCGCGGATTTCACCCACCATGATCACGTCCGGATCCTGGCGCAGGAAGGCACGCAGCGCCGCCGAGAAGGTGAGGCCGGCCTTTTCGTTGACGTTGACCTGGTTGATGCCGGGCAGGTTGATTTCGGCCGGATCTTCCGCGGTCGAGATATTGACGCCCGCCTTGTTGAGGATATTGAGGCAGGTGTAGAGCGACACTGTCTTGCCGGAGCCGGTCGGGCCGGTGACCAGGATCATGCCGTAGGGGCGCTCGATCGCTTCCATCAGCGCCTTGCGCTGGTCAGGCTCGTACCCCAGGGCATCGATGCCGAGCATCGCCGAACTCGGGTCGAGAATACGCATCACGATCTTCTCGCCGTGCAGGGTCGGAAGCGTCGAGACACGGAAGTCGATCGCCTTGTTCTTCGACAGCACGAGCTTCATGCGTCCGTCTTGCGGGACACGTTTCTCCGAAATGTCGAGGCGCGAGATGACCTTGATCCGTGCGGCGATCTTTTCCTTCAGTACCAGCGGCGGCTGCGCGATCTCACGCAGCACGCCGTCGGTCCGTACCCGGATGCGGTAATACTTCTCGTAGGGTTCGAAGTGGATGTCGGACGCACCTTCGTTGATCGCGTCGATCAGCACCTTCTGGATGAACTTGACCACCGGAGCGTCGTCGACGTCGCTGGTGTCCTCTTCCTTGTGCTCCGAAGGCGCCTCTTCCTTCAGCAGGTCCATGTCGAACTCGTCGCCCGTCAGCTCCTTCAGCGTCTGCTCGGTCGACTCGTTCTGTGCATCGGCAACGCGCTTGAGCTTGTCGGCCTCGGCGATCACGAGGTCGAGCTGCATGCCGGTCTGGAAGCGGATCTCGTCCAGCGCGCGCATGTTGGAGGGATCGGCGATGGCAAGCGTGACACGGTTCTGGCGCTTGGCGAGCGCGAGCGCCTGGTGCTTGTGCATCAGCTTGCGGTCGACCGCATCGCTGGCGAACATCGACTTGTCGAATGCGGCGATGTCGAGCAGGGGGTAGCCGAAAGTGTCGGCCGCAAAACGTGCGATCGCCGCAGTCGACATCAGGCCGCGTGCCGCGACCTCCAGGATGAATGCATTGGTGCCGTCGCTGGCCTGCGCGGTACACGCGAGTGCGTCTGCTTCGGAAAGCCGTCCATGCTGGATGAGGGCCCGAGCGAAACCGCTCAGGGCAGGTTGGGGATTCGCCGCCATGCCTTGCCTTGGACTGAAGTGCGTCGATGTTGCCCGCCGCGTAAAACCTTGTAAAGACCTTGCCGGCCGCCGGTCATATTCATGACGCCGGCGGTGTGGGCAAGTACCCTTCCGGCATCAGCCTACGCGCTGCAGGACGACCTCGATGACGAATCGGCTGCCAACGTAGGCCAGCATCAGTGCGATGAAGCCTGCAAGCGTCCAGCGCAGTGCGACGCGGCCTCGCCAGCCCCACAGGTGGCGCCCGACGAGGAGGGCGCCGAAAAGCAGCCAGGAAATGAATGCGAAGAGCGTCTTGTGCTCGAGGCGGAAAGCTTGACCGAACAGGGTTTCGGAGAACGCCACGCCACTGATCAGGGTCATAGTCAGCAGGATGAAGGCGATGCCGATGAGGCGGAACAGCAGCGCTTCCATGGTCAGCAAGGGCGGCAGGCCGGCCAGCAGACGGCTGAAGCGCGCATTGTGCAACTGGCGGCCTGCCACCGACATGAGCATTGCATGCAGCGCAGCGAGGGTGAACAGGCTGTACGCCAGCATGGCGATGACGAAGTGGGCGCGGAAGGCAGGCGACGTTGCGTTGGCGAGCACGTGTTCGCCGGGGAAGAACAGCGGCAGCAGGCTGGCGAGCGCGCCGGCAGGCATCACGACTGCATGCAGCCCTTCGAGACGGGTATAGAGGGTTTCCACCCAGTAGAAGCAAATCGCCAGCCAGACCATCAGAGATACCGCCACCCCGAACCCGAAGCGCATCTGGTCGGCGGGGAAGATGGACGCATGCAGCGCGATGCCGTGCGCGAGCATGGCAACGAGCAGGACGAGGCGCTCCCGCCTGGCCATGCAGTTCGCCCGTGTCGCGCCTGCGGGGCGCGCGATGCAACTGCGCCAGAAGGCTACGCCGAGTGCGGCGTAAAGCGAGGCGGGAAGCAGATGAAGTAGAATTGTGCGCATACAGAACAGAAGTTTACTCCAAGTCATCACCCGACGAAGGCTCTCTCGCACATGCTCGATAATCTCACCCAGCGCCTGTCGAAGGTCGTCAAGACCTTGCGCGGTCAGGCGCGCCTGACGGAAGACAATATCCAGGAGGCGATGCGCGAGGTGCGCATGGCGCTGCTGGAGGCTGACGTTGCCTTGCCGGTGGTGAAGGATTTCATCGCCAGGGTCAAGGAGAAGGCCGTCGGCCAGGAGGTCATTGGCTCGCTGACCCCGGGACAGGCGCTGGTCGGCGTGGTGCACGACGAACTGCGAAACCTGATGGGCACGGTCCATGAGGGACTGAACCTCGCCACCCAGCCGCCGGCCGTCGTGCTGATGGCCGGCCTGCAGGGCGCGGGCAAGACCACCACCACGGGCAAGCTCGCCAAACTGCTGCACGAGCAGCAGAAGAAGAAGGTACTGGTGGTCTCGACCGACGTGTATCGGCCGGCGGCAATCGAGCAGTTGAAGACGGTGGCGGCGCAGGCGGGCGTGGAGTTCTTCCCGTCCGCAGTCGGTCAGCAGCCGGTCGATATCGCGCGGGCGGCGCTGGACTATGCGCGGAAGCACCACGTCGATGTGCTGCTGGTCGACACCGCGGGCCGTCTTGCCATCGACGAAGCGATGATGGCCGAGATCAAGAACCTGCACGCCGCGGTGGCGCCGATCGAGACCCTGTTCGTGGTCGATGCGATGCTGGGTCAGGATGCGGTGAATACGGCGCGTGCCTTCAATGACGCACTGCCGCTGACCGGCGTGGTGCTGACCAAGCTCGACGGCGACTCGCGCGGCGGTGCGGCGCTGTCTGTGCGTCATGTCACCGGAAAACCGCTGAAGTTCGCCGGTGTCGGCGAGAAGCTGTCCGGGCTCGAGCCCTTCCACCCCGACCGCATGGCCAGCCGCATCCTGGGCATGGGTGACATTCTGGGCCTGGTGGAGGAGGCGCGTCGGGGGGTCGATGAGGAGAAGGCGCGGGTTTTCGCGCAGAAGCTCAAGAGTGGCAAGGGCTTCGACCTCAACGACTTCAAGGAGCAGATTGCCCAGATGCGCAAGATGGGTGGCCTCGCGTCGATGATGGACAAGCTGCCGGCCCAGTTTGCTCAGGCGGCCGGCCAGCTGCAGGGGGGCGCCGAAGAGAAGGCCATCGGCCGCATCGAGGGCATCATCAACTCGATGACGCCGCTCGAGCGTGCCAAGCCCGAACTCCTGAAGGCCAGCCGCAAGCGGCGGATTGCCGCCGGCGCGGGCGTGACCGTGCAGGAAGTCAATCGCCTGCTGAACCAGTTCGAGCAGACGCAGAAGGTCATGAAGCAGTTCTCGAAGGGGGGCATGCACAAGATGATGCGTGCGATGAAGGGCATGATGCCGGGCGGCCTGCCCGGCATGCCGCGTTGAGCTTGCGTCCGCGATGAAGGACATCCTCGTTGCCTTCGGTCGTGCCACGCGAAGTCTTTTCCGCCGCGACATCTTCTGGCATCTGGTATGGCCAGGCCTGGTGTCGATGTTGGTGTGGACAGTCGTCGCCATCGTGGCGTGGGTGCCGGTCACCGACTGGATCTTCGCCTGGGTAGGGGGATGGAGTTTCGTCGGCAGCTGGGTTTCGACGTCGGACGCCGCTGCCGCGGTTACCCTGGTGCTGATCAAGATCGCCGTCGCGCTGGCCTTCGTGCCCCTGGTCTACGTCACGGCTGCGCTCATCGTCGCGGCGATTGCGCTGCCGCTGATGCTCGAACGGGTGGGGCGGAGTGATTATGCGGACCTGGTGCAGCGGCGTGGCGGATCGAACCTGGGCAGCGCGCTGAACTCGGTCGTGGCGGGCGTGCTCTTCATCGTTCTCCTGATCCTGTCGCTGCCTTTCTGGTTGATCCCCGGCGTGGGCCTGCTTGCCTCGGTCGTGCTGACCGGCTGGCTGAACCAGCGCGCCTTCGGCTACGACGCACTGATGCTCCACGCCGATCCTGAGGAGCTGAGCCGCCTGCGTCGCGACTGGCGTCCGCAGATGCTGCTGCTGGGCGGTGGTAGCGCATTGCTCGCCTACGTGCCGGTGGTCAATCTCGTCGCGCCAGCCTATGCGGGCCTGGCGTTCGTCCATTACCTCCTCGAGCGCCTGCGCCACGACCGTCAGGTGCGTGGCGTGACGCTGCTCGATGCCGAACCTCGCAACCCTCCGCAGACGACCCAATGAACTTTGGTGCCCTGATCATCGGCGACGAGATCCTGTCCGGCCGCCGCAGCGACAAACACCTCGTCAAGCTCATCGAACTGCTGGGCGCACGCGGTCTCAAGCTCTCGTGGGCGCGATACTGCGGTGATGATTTTCGAAGCCTGACCGAGACCTTGCGCCAGACCTTTGCCACTGGCGACGTTGTCTTCAGCTTCGGCGGCATCGGTGCCACGCCGGACGATCGGACGCGCGAGGCGGCCGGTGCGGCGCTCGGTCTCGAACTGGCGCTGCACCCCGAGGCAGAGGCCGAGATCCGGGCCCGCTTCGGTGAGGAGATCACCCCTGAGCGCTTGCAGATGGGCGTCTACCCGGTCGGCAGCGAGATCATCCCGAACAGCTACAACCGCATCCCGGGTTTCTCCATCCAACAGCATTACTTCACGCCCGGCTTTCCGGTCATGGCGTGGCCGATGGTGGAATGGGTGCTCGACACGAAGTACGCGCACCTGCATCACGCCGAGGATTACGTCGAGCAGGCCATCACCGTATGGGATGCCTACGAAGGTCAGTTGATCGGACTGATGCGCCAGATTACGGCGGATTTTCCCGACACCACGCTCTTCAGCCTGCCCACGCTGGCGACCGAAGGGCAGCGCCGGTCGTTGGAGTTGGGCGTGAAGGGCAAGGCCGCGCGCGTGGCCGATGCGATGGCGCGCATCCGGGCCGACATGGATGTGCGTGGCCTGGAGTGGCAGGAAAAGGCTTGAGCCTCGTGCGCAGGGCCGGGACGTCGGCGACCGAGGAGCCGCATCACGTCGACATCGGGGGCACGCGGATCCAGTTGGTGCTGCGGCGCTCGGCGCGACGTTCCTTCGCCTTGCAGGTAGACCATCGGGGCGCACGTGTATCCGTACCCTTGCGTGCGCCGCTCGCCGAGGTCGAGCGTTTCGTGCGTGGGCACGGGGCGTGGTTGCTCGATCGCTTGCGGCGTTCGGCCGCCAGACCGCAGGCGCCGACGTTGGTGCCGGCCGACGGGGTGGAGCTGCCGCTGTTCGGTCGGCCCTTGCGCCTGCGGTACGTCGATGCGCGCCGCGCTCAATGGCGGCTTGCGGCGGATGGGGTCGAGGAACTGCATCTGCCGTCGGCAGTCGATGCCACGCTAGCGGTGCGCAAGGCCCTGCAGGCGCGCGCACTGGTCTGGTATCGCGGTCGGGTGGAGGAGTTCTGCCATCGCCTGGGCCTGCCGGTTCCACCGGTCCGGTTGTCGAGTGCCCGCACGCGCTGGGGAAGCTGCAGCAGCCTGTCGGGCATTCGCTTGCACTGGCGGCTGATCCATCTGGTGCCGGAGCTGATCGACTACGTGGTCGCGCATGAGGTTGCGCACCTGCGCGAGATGAACCACTCTCCGCGCTTCTGGGCTGTGGTGGAGTCGGTCTACCCGGCCTGGCGTGATGCGCGGGCACAGTTGCGGGCTGCTGCGCTGACCCTGCCGGTGATCGGTGCAGCCGAGGCGGCCGACACCGGTTTCATCGATTCGGAAGACTGAGGATTTGCCGGAGGCGGCGAATCGAACACTAAGGAAGACTGACCATGCGAATCCTTCACACCATGCTGCGTGTTGGCGATCTGGAGCGCTCGATCGCGTTCTACACCGAGGTGCTGGGCATGCGCCTGCTGCGCCGCCACGACTATCCGGACGGCAAGTTCACGCTGGCCTTCGTCGGCTATCAGGATGAACAGGACGGTGCCGTGCTGGAGCTGACCTACAACTGGGGCGTGGATAAGTACGAACTCGGCACCGCCTACGGGCACGTCGCGCTCGAGGTGCCGGACGCGAAGAAGGCCTGTGACGAGATCCGTGCGCGGGGCGGCAAGGTCGTGCGCGAGGCAGGGCCGATGAAGCATGGCACCACGGTGATCGCCTTCGTCGAGGACCCGGACGGCTACAAGGTCGAGCTGATCGAACGCCACACATTCTGAAGGCGTCCCCGCGCTACGGACGAAAAAAGGGCGGCCCCGCGGGGCCGCCCTTTTGCTTTGCAGTGCTCAGGCCGGCAAAGCGATCTTGTTGTCGGTGCTGAACTGGTAGTCGCGGAAGATGTGCTCAGCCGACAGGATGCGGTAATCGCCGTTCTCCTCGCGCACCGTGGTGTCCTTGAGCCGATAGGTGTAGTGCCCACAGGTCCAGCAGTCGAAGTTGCGCATGTGGGTGCACAGGCAGGTCTTGTCGAACACCTTGATCTTCTTGGCGTCCGGGTGCGCGGCCACCTCGCGGTTGTAGGCCTCGATGTACTGGCAGTTGCCGCTGGCGTCGAGCAGATAGCCGTAGGCCTCGCAGTTGGGGCGGATGCCGCTGCCGATCGCCGGGCTGCTCTTGAGCATCCGCATCGGATAGCCGGTCGGTGATATCTGGTTGACCTCGATCTCGTTCTCGCTGGCCTTGAAGTAATGCTGTTGCACTTCGGCGGGAAGGCCACATTCTGCGGCCACCGTGAAGCGCGTGGCGACCTGCACGGCCGCCGCACCCATTTCGAGGAAATTCACCGCGTCGGTTCCGGTGAAGATGCCGCCGGCCGGGATCAACGGAATGTCGAGTTGCTGTTCCTTCAGCCAGTCACGAATCTCGGCCACGATGGTGGCAAGGTCGTACTGCGCCCAGTCCAGGCCGAAGCCCAGGTGACCGCCGGCCAGTGGGCCTTCGACCACGACGTAGTCGGGCAGGCGACCGGTGCGGGCACTCTTCTTCAGGAAGAGTTGCAGCGCGCGCAGCGAGCTGACGATGATGCCGAGCTTGACGTCGCGGAAGCGGGGATGGTCCTCGATGAGTGCGAATGAACCCAGGTGCAGGCCCGCGGCGAGCGTGATGCCGTCGATGCCGTTGTCCATGGCTGCCCGCAGGCGCACCCGAAGCGTTTCCTTCGGGGCGTTCATGGTCAGCTTTTCCATGCAGTTGATGAACACCTGGCCCGAGCCGCGCTTGCGCTCCATCGTGCGGCTGACATGGGTGGCCGTGGCTTCGGCGATCAGCCCCAGGTCGAACTGCACCACCGATTTGTCGGTGTTGGCGACGTTGAACTTGTACTGTTGCAGTTTGTTCTTGACGTACTTGGTGTTGTAGCGACGGTCCGACACGGTCGGCAGCATTGCGTCCGAAATGTGCCCGACGCCCCCCAGGCGAGCAGCTTCCAGGGCGAGATCGGAGGTCGAGATATCGACACCCATGCCTCCGACCATGATCGGTACCAACTCGTGTGATCCGAGTTTCAGGCGAAAATCGTCAACGCGCTTCATCACTTCCAGTCCGTAAGTTCGGCAGTCCGCCATTATCACCCGAGACGGGGGCTTCGGCCCAGTCCCGTCTCGTGTCCCGCGCATCGGTTACCATCTTCCTGCCAATATTTACATGCGGCCCCGGGGCCACGGAGGAGGACACGATGTTCAATGCGGTCTTGATCGAGAAGGACGATGCCGGCTACCGCGCCAGCCTGCGCGAGCTGGACGATGCGGCGCTGCCCGAGGGTGACGTCACGGTGAAGGTCGAGTACTCGACGCTCAACTACAAGGACGGACTGGCGATCACCGGCAAGGGGCCGGTCGTGCGCAAGTTCCCGATGGTGCCGGGTATCGACCTCGCGGGCACGGTCGAGGCGAGCAGCCACCCGGGCATTGCGATCGGTGACCGCGTGCTGCTCAACGGCTGGGGCGTGGGCGAGGGCCACTGGGGCGGCCTGGCGCAACGTGCGCGGCTTAAGGGCGAATGGCTCGTACCCCTGCCCGCGGCCTTCACGCCGCGGGAGGCGATGGCCATCGGCACGGCCGGTTACACCGCGATGCTGTGCGTCATGGCGCTCGAGCGCCAGGGCGTGACGCCCGACAAGGGCGAGGTGCTGGTGACCGGCGCGAACGGCGGTGTCGGCAGCGTCGCCGTGGCGGTGCTCGCGGGGCTCGGTTACACCGTCGTGGCGTCGACCGGGCGGCCTGACGAAGCGGATTACCTCAAGGCGCTTGGTGCGACCGAAATCCTCGATCGCGCCCAGTTCGCCGCGCCGGGCAAGCCGCTGGCGCGCGAACGCTGGGCGGGGGCGGTCGACACCGTCGGCAGCCACACGCTCGCCAACGTATGCGCAAGCACCAAGTATCGCGGCACGGTCGCGGCCTGCGGCCTCGCGCAGGGCATGGACCTGCCGGCCACGGTCGCCCCCTTCATCCTGCGCGGCGTGACGCTGGTGGGCATCGACAGCGTGATGGCGCCGCGCGAGGAGCGCATCGAAGCCTGGCGCCGCCTCGCGCGCGACCTCGATCCCGCGAAGCTGGCATTGATGACCCGTGAAATCGGCTTGGGCGAGACCATCGACACCGCTGCTGCACTGCTCGAAGGCAAGGTGCGTGGTCGTGTCGTGGTCGACGTCAATCGCTGACGCAGTTCAGTTCCGTGGCGGCATGCTGCCCGCCGCCGCATATCGACATCACTGAGGAGACGTTTCACATGACCGACCGTATCAGCCGCTTCGCCATTCCCGACCTCGCCGACGTGCCCGAGGACGTTCGCAGCCGCATCCTCGCTGTGCAGGAAAAAGCCGGATTCGTGCCCAATGTGTTCCTGATGCTGGCTCACCGGCCGGCGGAGTTCCGTGCCTTCTTCGACTACCACGACGCCCTGATGGAGAAGGACGTCGGCCTCACCAAGGCCGAGCGCGAGATGATCGTCGTTGCCACATCGGCCGCCAGCCAATGCCTCTACTGCGTCATCGCCCACGGCGCAGTGCTACGCATCCGCGCCAAGAACCCTCGCATCGCCGACCAACTCGCCACCAACTACCGCAAGGCCGAGATCACCCCGCGCCAGCGCGCCATGCTCGACTTCGCCGTCAAGCTCTCCACGCGCGGTGGCGAGATCGAGGACGGGGATCTCGCCGCGCTGCGCGAACACGGCTTCGACGACGAGGCCATCTGGGACATCGGCGCCATCACCGCCTTCTTCGCAATGAGCAACCGTCTCGTGCACCTCACCGGCACGCCGCCCAACGAGCCTTTCTACCTGATGGGCCGCGTGCCCAAGCGCTAAGCATGGGGCGGGACGACAGACCTGCTTACAACTGAATGGCCGGCTCCGTGCCCCAAGGCATTGAATGCCGGCCCGTCAGTGCGTAACATGACGCCCATGGTTGTAATCCCGGCAATCTGGAGGCGTTCTGGACAGGGGTTCGATTCCCCTCACCTCCACCCAAGGGCATTCGGGAGTGCGTTTGGGTGGGGGTGTACTGGTTTCGACAGGGCGGGCAAAGGTGAGCAGGCAACCCGAGAGGCGACGGACGTAATCCGCGCAAAACCACAAACGCCAACGATGAGCGTTTCGCACTGGCCGCTTAAGGCCTATGCCGAGGCTGCTTGAGCCTTGTTACCAAAGAAAAGCCGGTGGGGACTTCGGTCCCCATCGTCACGTCTACGGCCCGCGTTCGTCGGGTACGTCAACAACCGTAAGGCACATCGAATTTCTGGCTTGTAGCTAATCTCGGCGGGTATCGATTCGCTGTCGATTCCGGGCGTCGTGCTTCGTTTCACGGCGCCTGCCTTCCCCTCATGTCGCCGAGTGATCTCTGCGTGGCACGACTTGCATCTGCCGGCGTCACTGCCAGTGCCGTGAACTCCTGTTTCGGCATCTTCAACTCGCTTTCTCCTTCCAGTTTTCCGGGGCGTTATACCCCATCTCCTGGAAGACGAAATTTGGGGGGAAGTTTAAGCTTGGCCAAACCTCCTTTGGCGACCACCAGTGCCTCGGCGTCGTTCAGAACGACCAACTGTACGACCGACGCGGGTGCCTCGACGCGATCGAACGTTTCGCCGCGCTGGACAAACACGCCATTGGCGGTGGCGATCACCAGATCTCCCCCCGGTGTCCGCGCAGCAATCGGAACGCGCGCACCGGCGTCGACCACCGCTCCGCACGCCGCTGACCGGCCGGCGTTTGCGTGGGGCAAGCGAGCCAAACGTGTTGCCGTAAAGGACGAATCGATGACGAAAATTTCGCCCGACCATTCCCGCATCATGTACAGCGTGTCGACGTTGTCGTTGAAGACGTACTCCAGCGCGGTGTGCGCTTGCCCGCAGCCCGCCGGTGCCGGCAGGCCGCGAACCTCGATGCCCTGGCGAAGTTCACCTGTGCGCATGTCGTAGAGGGCCAGTTGCGTTGGCGGGACTCGCCGGTCCTTGATCACCACCGCGTCTTCCCCGAAGCGCGCCATCGAATGGCTACCTTGGTCGAAGGGGCGGGTTGGTTCGAACAGCTTGGCCAGGGTTGCGTCTTCTGGCGTGCGGATCGCGTCTCCCGGCGGGCTCAGGTACTTGCCCATCATCTTTGAGGCGGTCGCGATGCCGCGATGGGTCGGTACGCCCATTTCGGTCGAAGCCGACCGTTCCGCCAGCCCGCTTCGCCTTTCACCGAATCCCCACACCCGCTGGTCAGCGAGACTCTGCAGCACCGCCTGACGGTCAATCCGTGGGAGATCGGCCGCCCCGGTTTTCAGCGATTCGAAGCTGATGCGTGATGGCTGCCCCGGCTCGATCTGCATCATGTGGCGCACCGAGAAACCGCCGGACCGGGAGTAGATGAGATACCGGTGATCAGCCAGTTGAACCAGGCGGTCGTTTGCTCCCACGCAAGGAGGACTCTGCTGCTTGCCCGCGGACGCAGGCGAACCCTCAGGCAGACACGGCGGCAGATTGCCGAACAGGCGCTCCGGATCCCCTGTTCCCCGGTGGACATACAGTGACCGGGTGTTGTCGGCGACCCAGGCATGGCCCGCCTCGTCTGCCACCGCGCGTTGGATCGTCGACAGTTGACCGCGCTGGGCTGCCTCCTGCGCGCAACGGGCTCCGATGCCCGATGGACACACGGCCAACCGCCATAGAATCTGGCCGGCGTTGTTGATGGACGCCAGTTCAAGCCGAGTGTTCGAGATTGCCAGTACGCCTGCCTTGGATGGTTCAAGGGCTCCGTCACCGTAGAGACTCGCGCCGGCCGGTACATCGGCAGCAAACGGCCACGATACCCGGGTCAGTTCCTCACCGTGCGAATCGCGTCGGACAATATCTCTTGAGCCCGGCTCGATAACCCACAATGATCCCTCTGCGCCCAACGCCGCCGCTCTGAAGGCGGCTTGATGTCTCCCTCCGTCGGGTGGCAAGGTGAGCCCCGGAACCTCGCGTATCGCCCACGTGCCCGGCTCGATGAACAAGGCGCTGCCCGCGTAAGCGTTCGTCACCCAGAAGCCATGGGCTGCGTCGCCACTCACCCGCCCGGCACTTTGTGCGTACATGAGATCGCGCAGCCGCGGATCCTGGAGCGAGAGCAAAGGCGCCGGACTCCCGAGCTCACCCAACTGGAAGATGCGCAGTTCGCCGTCGAAACTCCAGAGGTAAGCGGCTTGCCGGTCGAAACTCGGAGCGACACGAGGGTAGTACGTGCCCGACATCTGGTGTCTCAGAGCGCGGACGGTAACCCAGCGACCATTCGACAAGTCGCTCACCTTGACAAGATTCCGGTCAACCCCGATCTGTCGCAGCGCCGCACCGCGAGGCTCGAACGACGCATTGAGATCCAACCCAAGATTGGGATCGGCTTCGCTGGTGCGGGCGATCCACTCAAACGCGGCGGCGTCCTGTTGCGCGCGCGCGTCTGGCAGTGCGAGCACCGTGATGCCAAAGATCCAAAGACATGGCCAGAAGCGCATCATCGGTCATTCATCCTTCTGTAGGTGCAGATCACGGTCAGGCCATTCGCGGCTACCCTTCCTGCGAGCTGGTCTACGTGTGCGTCCATGAACGTCAGGTCGCGCACAAGCTTGCCCATGGGCTTCGAGGCTTGGTACACAGGGACGAGGGCAAGCGCAGGAAGAAGCCGTGCCGCGTCGTCCGAAGGGGCACGCTCCAACGCCCATCCGGCGGCCGTCAGCGCCTTGAACAGCCCCTCCCTGTCCTCTGCGGGATAGAACTGGACTACGCCGAAAAAGCCGTATCCCGCCAACACCTGCAACTGGGCCCGTATGCCAGGCCATACCTCCAGCGGAATCAGCGGCAGTTCGCGCCCTGCCTTGAGCGCCTGGAAACGTTCGGCGAGAAACGACAGCGCCTCGATGGGATGCTCGGCTTCGCCGAACTGGTTTAGCGGGACTTCCTCGCAGCGCAGGTAAGCCAGCAGCGGCTCCATCTGGGGCATCAGGTGCCAGCGCTGGCTTGCGTAATCTCCGTCCCCAGGCTGCGTGGTTGCCGAGGGGGCGGCGGATTTCCCGCTCTGTGCATGGGCAGAAGCTGCCAGCACGATCGCGGCGCTCGCCGCTGCTGCCGTCACAAGGGACAGTCGCATGCCTCGCCTCGCCTCGCTTCGTGTTTCGACGATGTCATGTCGTTGCCTCGCTTAGAAATCCGTTTCGATGCGCTCACCGCTCCTGGGGTGGGTGTACCAGCCCTTCCGGAGGACCTTGCCGTTGTAGATGTAGGCCTCCTGGAAATCGCCCCCGGCATGGTGGAACTTCGAACCATCGGGTGCTGTTCCCTGCCCGCGCTCCAGATCCCAGCCAATCAGTGGGCCGTCGGGGTGAATCCGAATCTTCAGCCGGAACCCGCCGCCGTTCCGGCGTTTCCCCTCGAGCAGCGCGTCGGGGATGCGGGAGGCCACGGGGATCGTATGGTTCGCGATGACGGCGCCGCCCAGGAACGCACCATCCCGCCCCTCGGCTCGGTACTCGCTTGCCGGATCCCGCCACTCCACCCGCAAGAACTTCGGTACGCCGAACTCCGCGCCATAGCTACCGATGAAGTTACCGCGGGGGGGGGTCATGCCCGCCGCAGAAAAAAACAACCACCCATGTTCGTCGAAGATATTCAGCCCACGAACAATGAACAATGAATCGACCCGCAACTGCCCTCCTTTGAGCCCTCGGAACTTTCGCTTGAGCGCCTCGTCCTCCGCGCTCAAAGGGGGGCTTGGGGCCTGCTCTCGCCGGGGAGCGCTGCCGCGGCAGCCAGCCAGAAAGGCGGCGCTCAGCGCTAGCAGCGTGCGCCGGGAAGGGGATGGCGGCGGGGGGCGTAATCTCTTTGTCATGGCGTTCCTCCAGATGCGCAAGGTGCCGAGCTTTGCTCGAAATAGCCGTGCTGGCACAGCCAACCCATGTATGCAGCGATGTCCACCCGCCCGGTCCGGTTGCCCGTGAGCGCATTCCAGGTATCACTCGGATTGCTCGTCACAGGACGCTCGGTGTAGGCAATGAAGTCATGCGTCTCGCCCGTGGTCAGGCTTCGGTCATCGGTGCCGAAGTCGGTAAAGTCCATGTCGCGCTGAGTGGTGCCGCCGACGGTGCCGCGCACCCTGCGGTCTTCGGCGCGCAGGCGCTCCGTTTCGATGAACGTCATGTCCCCCTGCTCGACCTCGCGTGAGACCGTCGGCGTCTCGCGTGGGTCGCCGATGCGCAACGCGTTGCTCTGGTCGTGGATGATGGGGGCGGCTATGGGAATGGACGGCAGACGAGAGGCGTCCATGGCCACCCCCGCCGTCTGCGCCTGCTCGACCATCCAGTTCAGTGCCACGAAGGACAACTGGTTCTCACCCTCCTCGTAGCCGCCGCCGATATCGGCGTGCGCGCCGATGAAGCCGCGCTCGATGCGTACCTGTCCGGGGGTGTAGCGGCTCGCGCCAATGGATTCGAGCGGGAAGCCGCCCTGGTGCAGGTCGTCGGGCAGGTTGCGGCGGGTCGCATTCCAGAAGGCCGCATTCAAGGGGTAGCCGAACACGTCGGACGAATAGGGCTGGCTGCGGTACTCGTTGAGTGCCACGGCGTGCGCCACGTGGGCAAACTCCGCCGGTATCGCCAAGCGATAGGCTGCGCCCCAAGGCAGATCGGTGCTCAGGACGGTGTCGAACAAACCCATGAAGCGCAGGTTTACCGGTTGGCAGCGTGTGACGTTCTGGCCCGAGGCTCTGTCGATGGCCGTGTACCGGAGGTAGCGGACCCCATCGTGCACGATGCTGGCCGCGGCCAGTCGGCTGGCGAACTCCCGCGCCTGTGCGGCACCACGGCTGAAGCCCATGATGTCGATGTCCATGGTCTCGTCATCGGGATGGCCCTCGGCCTCGTCGATGAAGTAGCTCCACATGCGGTCGATGCGCGCGCGTCCGGTGAAGTTGCCGCCGCGATCAGGGATCGGCCCGAGGCCGTTCGGCAGGATGTCCAGATATTCATCGTCCAGATAGTTGGTGTTTCCATCCTCGAAATGGTGCGTGCCCACGCCGGACACGTAGCGGCGCGGACCATCGTCATAAAGTCGCACAAACCGCGCGACGTTCGTCAGGGAGCCACCGAGGCGCTCAAGTTCGCGCCGATCACGGGAGTTGTCCGTACCGTCGAACGCGAACAGGATGAGCCCGTCCGGATCGACGAACCGGAGGGGGTTGTGCGCGACGTAAGCGTAGGGGTTCGGCCCATCCGGAGCGCCGAGTGGGTCGGGGCTGAGGTACTGGCCCTGTTCCGGGTCGTAGTAGCGCGCGCGGTTGTAATGCAGGCCGGTTTCGGGGTCGAAGTACTGGCCGGGCAGGCGCAGGTTGAGGGTGAGGGTGCGGGACTCGATGGTGGCGGCGCCGAAGGGGGCGTAGGTGGCCCGCCAGAGCACCTGGCCGTCTGCGTCGGTGGCGAGCTCGGGGGCGCCGAGGTGGTTGCCGTGCAGCCAGGCGACGCCTTCGTTCGAGCCGAAGGCGTTGCGCCAAAGTCGTTGCAGATCACTGAAGAAACGGGCGGTGGCACTGTCGTCGGCTGCGGCGGCGGCGACGCCCTCCGGGGTATCGATCACGGCAACTGGCAGGTCGGCGAGCCAGATGTATTGGCGCAGGATGCGGCCCTTCGCGTCGAGTTCCGCCAGGGGCTGGTGGTGTTCGTCGTAGAGGGTGTGTGTTGTGCGGCCGCCGGCGTGCTTGGTATTGCGCAGGCCGCGATGGTCGTAGCCGTAGCGGGCGATGACGGTGCTGTCCTCGCGGACTTCAACGAGCCGGCCGCGGGCATCCCACTCGTAGTCGCGCTGCCCGAGCCGCTCGGGTTGGCCGCTGGTGCTGTAGCGTGAAGGTGAGTCGGGCGAAGCCAGCACGCGGTGGGTTAGCGGCTCGAAATGGCTGCGCTGGGTGCCGGCCTGCAGTTCGCGCTGCGAGGCGACATTCTGCTGGCTCAGGATGCGGCGTTGGGACGGGTCGTAGGCGTATCGCCAGACGGCCTGTTCGACGAGGGTGTCGTCCTTCATCCGCCACCGGACCGAGGCGAGCAGGCGGTTGTCGCGATCGTAGGCGTGGCCGCTTGCCGTGGGCTGGGCGTTTCCGCCGAGGGCACGCTGGCGGCCGTGCAGCAGGTTGCCGCGCACGTCCCAGAGGTAACGATGGTCGAGCAGTGCGGCCGGATCGTCAGGCTCTCCCAGGGCGCCTGGCAGGTTGCCAGTATTCGCCAGAGAGCTTTCCGCGGAGATATCAGCCACAGGTGTGACAGTCGCGGTGGATTGGGCGCGGGCGTTGCCGATACCCAAGAGCTGTTCGACTGCCTCAGCGGGCGTGCGGGCGAGCGGCCAGGGCTTCAATCGGTTGGCTACCCGGTGCTGCGGCAGCGGACGATGACGGTGAACGACGCGTGCGAGCACGCCTTCGCGGCTCCGCTGGAAGCGGGTCTCGATACCGTTGCCCGTCACATAGCGGCGTAGGCTGACGAGGTCGCGCTCGAACTCGCTGGCGATGAGTTGCTCGCGCGCGAGCCAGCCTGGCCATGGTCCCCCAGCGGATTCGCGCCTGAGCGCGATGACCTGACCCTGGCCGTTGCGTTCGTAACGGATGTGGCTGCCGTCGGGCAGCGTCGTGGCGACGAGCTGGCCGGCGGCATCGTGCTCGTAGCGGGTGATCGTCGTCAGCGCTCCGTCGGCGGTGGGCAGGGTGACGATGCGCGCGCTGCGCAGGCCGCGTGCGTCGTATTCGTAGCGTTCGTGCTGGGTGGGATGGCGGACCTCGACCAGACGACGCCCGGCATACCGCCACTCTGTTTCTTCGGTGGCGCCGGTGCGGGCGTCGGTGATTCGCTGGTAGCGGATGCGCCCCCAGGTGTCGTAGGTGTAGTGGGCGCGGTTGCCGCGCGCGTCGCGCATGGCGGCCAGCCGGTCGGCTTCGTCGTACTCGCGCACGATGGTTCCGCTGTCCGGACTGCGCTGCCAGACCATGCGGCCGAAGTCGTCGCGAAGGGTCTGCGGCGGCGTTGGTGGCTCGGGGGCTAAGGATGTGGCGCTGGGCGTGCGAGCTGCCGGATGGACGAGGCCGTCAGCATCGACGGCGTATCGCAGGCGCCCGAGCGCATCGTAATGCCATTGGCGGCCGCGGCCGGCGTTGTCGCGGACGGCGATGAGCCGCCCCTGCTCGTCGTGGCGGCGAGACTCGGTCTGGACGAAGGATGCGCTGCGGCGGCTGCGCTCGAGCAGGCGTCCCTCCGCGTCATAGGCGTAATGGTCGAGGATGCCCAATGCGCTCGCGTGCCACATCAGGCGGCCGTGCTCATCCCATGCGCGCAGCCAGTTTCCTACCGGCTGCGTGGCATTCGAGGATGCCACCGCGCGGCCGAGGTCGTCGTAGCGAAAGTGTTGCGCCCAGGGCTGCGCCCAACCCGGCATGTCGCTACGTGCCGTGACCACCTGCTGACGAGGGTTGTACGAGAACGCGGTCGCTTGGCCTTCGTCGTTACTCACGCGCTGTAGCAGGCCGGTCAATGGATGGTAGTCGAGCGTGTGACGGCTGCCGCCGGGTTTGGTGAGCGCGATCATCTGGGAACCCTGCGGGTCCCAGTGGAAGATCGCGATGTCCGAGTCGGCGGGCGAGGCGCCTGGGCCATTGGCCAGCGGGCCATCGATGGCGGCGAGCAGGGAGCGGCCATTGATCATCGTATAAGTGAAGGTGGTCGTGCGTTCGATCGGCGTTGCCTCGCTGGGGTCCGCTGCAGGAACCCCGGACCCACCAAGGGAGCTGAAGCCGTGCTCGGTCACTCGGGTGATCTGTCCGGCCGCGTTGAAGCTGTAGCGCAACTGGTGTTCTCGACCGCGGACCACGCTTGGGCGCGCGACAAGGACTGGTCGTGCGCCGTCATCGGCGTACTCGTAGCGGACGAGCAGTCGCGCGGGCATCGGATTGCGGCCTGCATGGGGGAGAATCGACTCGCGCACGACGCGTCCCATGGCGTCGCGTTCGATCACCGTCGCGGCCAGCGCACGCCCTGTGGCGTCCAGCCGGGTGACTTCGATCAGCCGACCACGTTTATCGTAGCCATAGCGCACATTGGTCTCGCTGCAGCTCGCGCAGCCAGGGCCGATGGCCTCCAGCAGTCGCGCTTCGCCGCCGAGGCGCGCGTAACGATAGCGGGTGTGCTGGCCCAGGCTGTTGGTGAGCAGCGTCGAGCCTGGCGTCGAGAAGTCCAGTTCGACTTGCCCGATTCCCGTGCCAGGCACGACTTTGCCGGCCTCGTCGAGTTGGCGCGCTGCGCCGCGCACGCTCATGACGGCACGCCCTTTGCTGTCGTAGGCGTAGGTGGATAGCCGTCGCGTGATCGGGGCTGCGCTGGCCGTATCGCCGGTCGGTTTCTCGGTGAGGCTGATGCCGGTCAGGTGATGGGGCCAGGCCGGTGCTGCTTCGCCAGGGTCAGCGCCATAGTGGTAACGCCGCGCGCCACCGTCCGGATGCGTTGCAACCGCAAGATTGCTCAGGCCTGGTCGGGAGGGGGTGTTCTGATGCGCATAGGTGAAGCGACCGAGCGGGCTGCCGATCGCGACGACGCCGCGGAATCCTTCGGCGCCCCGCGGGGCGTACTCGAAACTCAGGCTGCGCCCCTGCGGGTCGGTGACTTTCATCAGTTCGCCCTGTGGACTGCGCGTCAGGCTGACGAACTCCCCGCTTGGAAGTTGGATCTGCACCAGCTTGCCGCGCGCGTCGAAATCGAGCGTGCGCCCGTCCGGCCAGCGCCAGCGGTATCGGACATGCGGCCCTGGCAACCCCTCGGCCGTCACCACGCCGCGCATCGGGTCTGAACCGACATGGCGCCTCGCGTCGCCAGCGTCGCGGAAGAACACCAGCCGCCTGCCGTCCGCCTGGATGATGTGCAACTGTTGCCCAATCACATGCAGGTCGGTCTCATACGAGAGTCGCCAGCCGCGGCCGAGCAGGCCGAGCGGAGCGTCGGGGCCGGCCTGTGCGCTGTTGTAGTGGCGCACGATCTCGATGCCCAGGATGCCGGGCAGGGCCGGCATGTCGGTTTCGCGCTGGTACTTGTTGCCGGTGATCACGTCGATCGGGTTGCCGGCCCCCTGCTCGACCTTGTCGTTGTCGTCCTGGCTTGCCGGCGCAGTCTGTCCGCAGGGGTTCGCCCCAGGGGCACCACCGTCGCTCGGGAGGCAGTCTGGATCAAGAGGCGTGGTGGAGACCGGGGACATGCCTCCGACTGGACTGGCCTGTCCAATTCCTGTCGCGGCTGCCGCGCTTGCCGCTGGCGGCAGCGCGAGCAGGGTGCAGAGGATCAGGATGGCGATGCGGGGCTGGAGCAGGTTCATGGCGAGATCGGGCGGAGATCACGGCGCTTGTTTAGGCGCCGGACGGCTGTCGAGCCAGCCGGGTGGCGCCTGGCAAGCCGGCGGGAGTGGCTTGCAGCCGGGTTCGATGAGGGGATTGCAACCGGGTGTCGGCTCAGGCTCGGGACTGGGCTCAGGGGCCGGCACATCGGGTGTCGCCGTGCATGCCGGGTCGGTGGCTGGGCATCTGGGTAGTCCAGTACCCTCGGGCGTCGGGCCGGGATCGGTCGGGGTGCCGGCGTTGCCTGGGCCGGGGACCGACGGGTTGCCGGCCTCGATAGCAGGCGACTGCATGCGCATGACGGTGTGGGTGATGACCGGGATCCGTCCGCCGGCGATGAGCGCGGCGCGAAAGGGATCGTCGTCAGCCGGATTCAGTACCGCGAGCGCGCGGGCCATGAAGGGGCCTGCGAGCGGGATCTGCTTGCGGGCGGGGATGCCGTAGGTGATGCGTAGCTTGAGCAGGTTGGCGTCCTGCAGCGTCTGGCCGCTGGCGTTGGTGGCCGGGTCGCGGTTGCATCCGGGGCGGTCGACCGGGCAGTCGAGGTGCGCGATGTTGGTGTTGGGAATGACGCGGGCGGACAGACCCAGGCGCGCGGCGAGGGCGGGACTGTGGAAGTCGTCGAAGCTCTCGCGGGTGGGCGAGAGGATCTCGATGCGGGTGAAGGGTGCTTCGGCAAGCGCGCGGGTTCGCGAGATGGCGAGTTCGGCGGTGGTCGTGCCGCCGCCGTGGTAGCCGGTCATGGCGCGGTCGAAGGCAGCGCGGATGGCGGCGGGCCGGGCGTTCGCGACGGTGCCGGCACGGGCCGCCTCGAAGGTGGCGTAGTTGAGCTGTCCCCGGGCGTGGAAGAGCAGGGCGTATTGCATGAGCACGAGCACGATGAACAGCACCAACGGGCCGACGATGACGAATTCGACCAAGGTGGCGCCGCGCGATCGTGCGGTAGCAATGCAGTGCTTCACGGCAAGGGTGCGAGGCTTCGGGCCTCGGCCCAGCCCTCGAGCTGACCGGCGCTGACATAGAGGTAGCCGTTGCGGCTTGGGCCGATGAAGATCACCGGCGTACCGCGGGCAAGCGTGCCGATCGGGACGTCGCTCGCCTGAGGCATGCCGAGCAGGTGGAGGGGGCCGTAGGCCGGCAATAGGCGGTCGCCCGCCTTGTAGGTCCGGGCAGGGGAGTTGAAGGGGCGTGTCGGAGGGACGGATCGGGCTGCCGATGCCGGGACGCTCACCTGCGCGATCACGCGGTCGTACTGCGGTGCGCTGAAGCCGTGCACCACCTGATCGCCTGCAACAAGGAGGGGTACGCCACGCCCCCCGAGCTGGCGGAATTCGGCATGGGCGACGGGGTTGCCCTGGACGTTCCGCTCGACGAAGGGCGTACCCCGGGATCGCAGATGTCGGATGGCGCGGACGCAGTATCCGCAGCCGGGCCGGGTGTACAGGATGAGGTCGCTCGCTGCCGCATCGTCGGTGTAGGTGCCGTCTGGCACGCTCATGACGATCACCTCCGCAAGGCTGCGGATGGCCGACTCCGTTGCCGGGGGGCGCATGTTGCGGAGCCCGCGCTCGGCGATGCCGAAGGGATCGACAGCCAGGGCTGGGGAAGTTGCAGTGGCGTTGAGGACAAGGCCGGCGATCAGTGCGGTGACTCTCATTGGCTTGACTCCGGATGGTGATGGAGGAGACGTCGAGGAAGCGTCCGGCCGGGCGTCAGCCCGAGCCGGCGCGCCTCGCCGGCGGCAAGTTCGAGGGTGTGGCGTGCGCCCACACAGATCGCGATGCGCCACGGCGGCAGGGCGCGGGCGACCTTGCGCACGCTGCCGCGCCGGTCGAGAAACACCACGTCGATCGGATAGCGCATGAAGGCGGTGTGCACGGCAGCGCAGGGCGTGATGAGCAGCGCCTGCCCCGGTGCGGGCGGCGGCGAGAACAGGAGCCCGCGCAGGCGGTCGCGCCAGCGTTCGGCGCGGCGTACGGTGAGTCCGTCGAGCGGTGGCATCCGGCTCATAGGCCGGCCGCCAGGAACTTCATTGCAATGGGGAACATGAGGATCGCGAACACGCACGGGAAGATGAAGAACAGCAGGGGGAAAAGCAGCTTGACCGGTGCCTCCATGGCGAGCTTTTCGGCACGGGCGAAGCGTTCGGCGCGACGCTGTTCGGCCTGAGCGCGCAGGATGGGGCCCAGGCTCATGCCGGTCGCTTCGGCCTGGATGAGGGTGGCGACGAAGCTCGAGACTGGCGGCATGTCGAGCCGGTCGGCCAGTTCGCGCAGGGCTTCGCTGCGTGGGCGGCCGGCGCGCATGTCGCGCAGCAGGCGGGCGAACTCGTCGCGCAGCGGTCCCGCGGGGCCCTTGGCAACGGCCTGGGCGAGGGCACTGTTGAGATTGAGGCCCGACTCGACGCACAGCGTGATGAGGTCGAGCATGAAGGGCAGGGACTTGAAGGTCTGCCGGCGTCGCGCATCGATGCGGTCGCGCAGCCAGATCAGCGGGTAGCGGTAGCCAAGGGCGAAGCCTGCGACGATCGGCCAGCCCGGTGGAAGCTGGAAGGTCTCGGCCTGCCAGAATGCGAACGCGGCGCACAGCAGCCCCCAGACGAGGCGTCCGGCGATGAACTGGCCGGGGTCGAGCGCGAAGTCGAGCCCCGCCAGGCGCAGGCGTGCAAGGCTGGCCCGGGCATGGCGCTCGGGTAGGAGTGCTTGCAGGTAGTGTGAAAGCCACTGCACCGGCCACCACACGATCCGGTAGCCCGCTGGCGGTGGGTCGAGCCAGAGGCGGTCCTGCGGCGGAACTGCCGCGGCGGCGCGGGACACCAGCCAGCCGACGAGCGCGACCGAGAGGCCCGTGCTCAGCGCGATCGCACCGATGACCCAGCTGGGGTCGAGTATCTCGACCAGGGACGAAGACGCGTTCATACGTCGATGGCCACGATGCGGCGGATGAGCAGCACGCCGATGAATTCCATGACCAGCACTGCGGCCAGCACGCCCCAGCCGAGTCGGGTTGTCCACAGCAGCGCCATGGCATCCGGCTCCATGCGGCTCAGGACCCACAGCAGGAACAGCGGCAGCAGCCCCACCACCCAGGCCTGGAGCTTGCCCTGGGCTGTCAGCGCGCGGATCTTCAATTCCATCGCATGCTGGCTGCGCAGCGTGTTGGCCGTGCGCTCAAGCGTTTCGGCCAGGCCGCCGCCGGTCTCGTGGGCAATGCGCATGGCCGACACCATCAGTTTGACGGGCTGGGCGGGTATGCGCAGGGCAAGGCTCTCGAGTGCGTCGTCGAGGCTGACGCCCAGGCGTTGCTCATGCTGGAGGAGCATGAACTCCTGCGACAGGGGAGGCCGCAGCTCGGTGGTGATCTGTCGTATCGCTGCGGGCAGCGACAGTCCGGCGCGGGTGGTGCCGGCGAGCATCTGCAGCGCGTCGGGCAGTTGTTGCGCGATCTTCTCGATGCGGCGGGCGCGCAGCGAGCGGAACACGAGGCCGGGCGACAGGGCCAGCAGCAGGGCGACGGCCAGGCTCAGGGCAATGCTGCCGGTCACCAGCCACACGCTGCCTGCGGCGAGCACGGTCAGCGCCAGGCTCAGTGCGTAGAGTCGGGCCGGGTCGACGAACAGGAACAACTCGCGCAGGTGGAAGCCGGTTTCGCGCGTGAAGTGCGTTCGCCAGGCCCGCAGCATTCGGGTGCCGACATCCACCGAGGCCCACACCAGCAGGGCCACGGTGGCGGCAACGACGATCAGGAGCAGCGTCAGGCTCATGGCGCGTCTGCCGCGTTGAACAGGGAAAGGTCGAGCGGGACGCCGGTCTCGCGCAGGTCCTCGTAGAACCCGGGAACGGCGTTGCAGGCGCTGAAACGATCGAGCACCCGTCCATCGGCGTTTCGCCCGAGCTTCTCGTGGCGGAACAGCTCCTGCATCTGGATGCGGCCGGATTCGACGCCGCTGACCTCGACGATACCGGTGACCACACGTCGACCATCGGGCAGCCGCGCCTGCTGGATGACGATGTCGACGGCGGAGGCGATCTGGTCGCGAATGGCGCTCAAGGGGAGATCCATGCCGGCCATCAGGATCAGGGTCTCGAGCCGGGCCAGCGCATCGCGCGGGCTGTTGGCATGCAGGGTGGTCAGCGAGCCGTCGTGGCCGGTGTTCATCGCCTGCAGCATGTCGAGCGCTTCACCGCCACGGCACTCGCCGACGACGATGCGGTCCGGACGCATGCGCAGCGCGTTCTTGACGAGATCCCGGATGGCAATCTGGCCGCGCCCCTCGGCATTGGACGGACGCGCCTCGAGGCTGATGAGGTGGGAGTGCCCGAGCCGCAATTCGGCGGCATCCTCGATCGTGATGATGCGTTCGCCATCGGGGATGAAGTTCGACAGTACGTTGAGCAGGGTCGTCTTGCCCGATCCCGTGCCGCCCGCGATCAGGATGTTCTTGCGATGGCGCACGCAGATGCGCATGAACTCCGCCATGGCCGGGCTCAGGGCGCCGAGCTGGACGAGATCGGTGTGCGAGAACACCTTGCGCCCGAACTTGCGGATCGTGAGTGCCGGCCCCTTGATGGCGAGCGGCGGGATGATGGCGTTGACCCGGGAGCCGTCCTTGAGGCGCGCGTCGACCATGGGCGAGGCTTCGTCGATGCGCCGGCCGATCGGGGCGACGATGCGTTCGATGACGCCGAGCACGGCGCGGTCGCTGGTGAAGCAGCCGGGGTGGCGTTCGAGCCGACCGTTGCGCTCGAGGTAGATCTCGTCGTGGCGGTTGACCATGATCTCGGTGATGGTGTCGTCGTCGAGCAGCGTCTCCAGCGGACCGAGGCCGACCGCCTCGTCGAGCACGTCGCGGAGCAGGCTGTCGCGGTCGATGCTGTCGGGGAGTGCGGACTCCTTGTCGATGACCTCGACCAGCAGGGCCTCGGTCTCGGCGCGCAGTTCCTCGTCGGCCATGCGGACGAGATCGCGCCGGCGCAGATCGATCGCATCGAGCAGGGCTTCGTGGATGCGCTGTCGCCAGAACTGCTGGGGCGTTGGCACCTTGCCGTCGTTGACGCTGCGCGGGCTGGGCGTATCCACGGCGGGGCTGTCGCCGGTGTCGGAGGTCTGCGCGGCGATGGGGAGTGATGGCGTCTCGAGCCGGTCCTCGATGACGAGGGTGTAGGGGCCGACGCCGATGCGGTCGCCGCGCGTGATCGGTCCGTACTGCTGGATGCGGTTGCCGTTCACGCTGGTGCCGAAGAGCTGGCCGAGGTCCTGGATGTGGAGGCCGGCCTTGGTGCGGAAGATGCGCGCATGCTCGCGACCCACTTTCCAGCCGGGCAGGCGCAGCTGGCACTCCCGGCCCTTGCCGATGATGGCCGAGGTGTCGGTGATCGACTCGATGCGTGGCGGCGCTTCCGGAGCGGTAATGGTGACCTGGAACATGCTGGTGCCCTCGTGTCAGTTGTTGACCCAGGGGTAGGGCTGGTCGCGCGCGCTGTCCGTAGTCCCCGCGTCCGGCGCCTTGGCGGCTGCGGGAAGGCCTGGCACGGCCGAGAGATCGGGTTCGGTGGCACGCGGCGTGCCGTCCAGGCGTTGACGGGCGCGCAGCATGGTTTCGGCCTGCTCGACGGTGTGCTTGTCGACCGCATGCGGTGTGACGAAAACGACGAGTTCGGTCTCGTTGTTCTGGAAACGTCGCGAGCGGAACAGGGCGCCCAGGACAGGGATGTCGCCCAGGAAGGGGACCTTGTCGATCGAGGCGTTGATGTCCCGGCTCAGCAGTCCGCTGAGGACGATGGTGCCGCCCTGCAACACGTTGAACTCGGTCTCGGTCTTGCGCGTCCGCAGCGCGGGGCCTGAACTGCCCATGACCGAGAGGTCGAGATCGCTGACCTCGCTCATGATCCGCGCCCGGATCACGCCGCTGTGATCGACCGTGGGCGTGATCTCCAGCCGGATACCGTAGGGCTTGAACTGGATCGTCGTGCCGTTGATGTTGCTGACGCTGTAGGGGAATTCGCCGCCGGCGAGGAAGCTCGCCTCGGCGCCGTTGCGCGCCGAAAGCACGGGCTGGGCGAGGATGGAGGCGGAGCCGTTCTGTTCCATCAGGCGCAGTTGCGCGTTCAGACCGACGTTGATGGCGGACAGGACGTTGAGGCTGGAGCTGAGCGGCACCGGGCCGCTGGCGTCGTCCGGGTTGACGATGGGCGGGGCGTTCTCGGTGCCGGTGCGGACGTCGATCTGCAGTGGCGCATTGCCGCGCCGACCGGGCATCCAGATGCCCCCGATCGCGGCGCCGCCGGTGGCGTTCCACGCCAGCCCGATTTCCCTCAGCATGTTGATCGGGAACTCGACGATCTGCACGTCCATGACGATCATCTTTTCCCATCCCACCGGGTTGGTGAAGTTGATGATCTGCGGATAGCGCTTGGCCAACTCCTCGATACGGGCCTGGTCGCGGTTGCTGAGGCCGTCGCCTTCGACGACGACCTTGTCGCCGATGACCGAGGAACGCGCATTGGGAATGCCGGCGATGAACGCCGCGATCTCGCGATTGACGCGTGGGGTGTCGGCCGGTACCACGGTGATCTTGACGCGCCGGTTACGTCCTTTCGAGGACCAGACGTGCAGCGACGAGATGCCCACCTTGTTGGCGATGAGCAGGATCTCGCGGTCGTCGAGGACCGCCGCGGACAGCACCTGACCGTTGCCGACCGCGAGTCGGCCGGCGTTGGGTTCGGGAATGACCCGGGTCTCGCCTTCGAACATCGTCAGTTCGACGGGATCGTCGGCAAGGGCGACGGCAGGCGTCACAAGCACTGCGGTCAGGCAAAGCAGGAGTTGTCGGAATGGGCGCATCGGAGTTCGCGGGCGGAGGCGGTTGAAATGGGGGGCTGATGACGGTATGCCGTGCCGGCCTCAGTCCTCGGTCGCGGGGGCGCGTTGTCCAAGGGTCAGCCCCTCGGTGATCGGGCCGCCGCCGTAGATGACCGGGACGCTGCTGACGCCGTTGTCGTGTCCGGTGGGTAGGCCGAGCAGGCTGCGGGCCTCGGTGATCGCATCCGACACGGCGGCAACGTCGCCTGGCGCGCGCAGCAGCGCCGTCACGTGACCGATTTCGCGTGCCGCGATGACGCGCTTGGCATCGTCCGGAGCGGTGTCGAGTGTGATCGTGGTGAAGCCGGGGCGGCCGTCGGTGTCGCGCGCGTCGGCGTTGGCTTTGCTGCCCGTCGCCAGCACGCGCACGCGCTGCAGCAGCGTGAAGGTGTAGTTGCGCTTGCCGTCGCGGACCGAGACGACGATGTCGATGAGGTCGCCGGGTACCACCATCCCGGACAGCGAGCTGATCTCGTCGACGGGCACCGTGACGGCGCGCTGGCCGGACTGCAGTCGCGTGGAGAAGGTCGGCGCGCGGCGTCCCTCCAGCTGCGCCCACAGGATGGGCTCCCCGGCATTGGCCGGATGCGCGAGCGCTGAGCCCTCTGCGCGGCTGTACTGGTCCGGCGTGATGGCGCCGGAGTGTGCCCAGGCACGCGGTACTTCGCGCACGGCGACGGTGTCGGGGCTGAGGGTGGCGCCGCCTGCAAGGTTTGTCTTTGCGACCAGTAGGCGGACGGTGTCGCTGTCCTTGCCACGTGCCTCGATCTCGGCCATGCGTTGCGAAAGGTAGCGGCTTGCACCGAACGCCGCGGCGGCGCCGAGGACGAGGGACAGGACGAGGATGAGCCAGTTCTTCCTGGTTTTGTTCAGCATGTCGGTGGTCGTCACAGGGGAAGGGACATGAAGGCGCTCTGGCGATCGAAGGCCCTGCGGACGGCGGTGAGCAGGGTGTCGACCGCTGACTCCTCACCGGTAAAGGCGATGCCGACGAGCATCATCAGCACGAGCAGGGCGACGAGGTATTCGGTGAGTGCCTGGCCGCGCCCGGCAATGGCGAAGGTGCGTTTCATGAGCGCTTGAGTCGCAGGGTGAGCACGGCACGGGTGCTGCCGTCGTGGCGAACCAGCACGAGGCGAGCCTCGCCGAACGGGCCGTGAAAACCTTGCACGATGGCTGTGTCCACGTCGGTGAGCGGTGGCCCATCGGGCGTAAGGCCGCGGTCGGCGAGACTGCGGGAGAGCTGTTCGAGGTTGGTGCGCAGCGTGTGCGCGTTCTCCAGCACGAGCTGGCGTGCGCTGATCGGTCCGTCGACCGACTCCAGGTCCGACAGGGTTTCGGAGCCAGCGGGAAGCCTGAAGGCGAGTGGCCGATCGGCCGCCTGGCGGGCGGCCTGCATGTCGGCGATCGACAGCAATGCCTCGCTCAGTCCATCGTCCGTCGCATTGATCGAAACCGTGATGAAGTGGTTGCCGCGCCGTTGGGACAGCACGTGCGTGTCGGCAACCTGCGCATGCGCGACAGGCTTGCCGAGCGCTTCCCGGTAGTGGTCGAGCATCTCGGCCGTGGCTGAACGGGCGCGAATCCGCGCCATGTGCATCGGGATGCCATTGAGGCGGATCTGCTCGCCGATCGTTTCGACGCGCGCATCGGGCGGGGGATTCACGCGCGGCCACGGCGAGGCGTGGGCAGCGACCGAGGTCATCAGGAGGCAGAGCGCTAAGCGCGAGGTCTTCATCGGATGCGATCGGGGGGGACGAAGTCGGGATCGACGCGACCGATTTCGGGCGCACTGGCGCCCTCGAGGACCGCGACGAAGGGTTCGATCGGGGTCACCAGGGCTTCCAGTGGGCGATAGGGGAAGTGCCCGAGCGGGTTCCAGCCGTCGTTGCGTACTGCCGAGCGGACAGCGTTCGGACCGGACGCGGACCAGGGGTCGACGAGGACGGTCGTGCTGCGCTGCATGGCCAGGCCCAGCATGTCGAACGGAGCCAGTCCCTCGACGTCCGCGACCGTGACGCGTGCGATGCCCGTGTGCAGATTGGTCCGGCTCAGGCCCATGCCCGATGCGTACGCCGCGCCAAAGGGCAGTTCGAGCGATTCGCGCTGGCTGGAGGCGCTGACGTTGCTCGCGAAGGACGGCAGCAGGGCGTCGCCCCGGTGGTCGAACCAGAGGGGATTGCGATGGGCGTTGAAGTCGCCCGCGACGTCGTCGCGCTTGATCGGCGCGTCGTTGTTGCTGAAGAAGCGGCGGCGCACCTCGACGGCGAGCGCGGCGTCGGACTTCCACGGGTGAAGGCTCGAGCCGTGATGCACCATGCCCTCGAAGGCGACGTAGCGGCTCGCCGAGGTGGTGGTCTGGGCCAAATCCATGTACTTGCCGATCAGCGGCACGGTGAGCAGCAGGGGAATGAGCACCAGTGCCAGGACGATGAACTCGACCGTCGACTGCCCGCCAACGCGCGACCACCGGCAAGGAGGACGTTCAGTCGGCGTGCGCATTGCCGTCCTCCTCGGCTGCAGGTTCGTGGCTGGCCTCGTCCGTCCGATGCCCGCCGGGTTCGAAATGCGTTGTCGAGAGCGCGACCGGACCGCGGAACAGCACCACCTTTTCCTCGAGAAGAACCTCCGGGCCGTCAGCGCCCGGTCCGGTCACCTGGGTGCTGAGGCTGCGGTTGATCGGCATGCCCAGACTGTGTGTGGACTCGCACAACGCCATCGTCCACGGTCCGGTGATCCGCTTCCAGTGGCACGGCATACCGGCGAAACGTTCTTCCCCGCGCTCCGGCAGCGGGCTTACGACCATCGTCGCGTCGATCGCGAAGCGTTCGCTGACCAGGGCCAGGCTGTCTGCACCGAGCGCGGGAAGGTGCTGGCTGCGCCACGGTTGCGCGCCCTTTCGCGGGCTGATGACGCGGGTAAACACCCGTCGCCCCCGTGGCTGATGATGGGTGATGGTGGTCGTTACGCGCTCGAGCACTTCCAGGCGGCAGACGGCGGTTTCAACCAGTTCCAGGGTGCGCACGGTGACCGAGGACTTCTGCCGGGCGGGCAGGTGGTATTCGATGACCTCGCGGCGTCCAGCCGTGCCGGGGTCGCCGATCAGCTCGAAGGATTGCATGCGGGCGAGGCATGCGGCGCCCGCGGCGCTGCCGTGTGTTGTCGCGAGCACACGGCATTGGGCCGCCAGCGCGTTGCACTGCGCCTCGCGTGCAACGGCGGTGCGCATGGCCGCGTCACGGACAAAGGGGGATGTGCCTTCGCGGCGGATTTCGTAGCCGTCCGCTTCGGGTGCCGCCGCGGCTGCTTGCGTGCAGAGCACCGCGCAGCACAAGGCCAGTTGCGCGAACGCGAGCGGGCTTTGAGGTGGGGGACGGAAATCTTGCAGCATCGCGGTGGGCTTGAGGCGGATCTAGGGAAGTTGAAGTCCGCCCTGACGCAACTGGGCCATGAGGCGTTCGGCCGGCGTGATCGGGGCGAGGCGGACCTGCCAGTAGGGGTTGAAGAGGCTGCCGAGCTCGTTACGGTCCGGATGGCGCGGGTTGCCTGCGTCCGGACGCTCGAAGAAGACTTCCACGCGTGCGGCGGCCGCGCTCTGGCCGCCCGAATGGGCGCCGTCATACAGTTCGAGCCGCCCCGGGGGCCGGATGAGGCTCGCGCCGCCCGAATAGCGCTGGTCGCCGGTGGCTTTCGTGACCCGGATCGTGAGCTGCGTGACCGGGTCGTCCATTTCGAGGGCGCGTGATGAGAGTTCCTTGAAGGTCGGGATCGCGCCACCGCCTATGGTGCTCGGTGCGGGATCGAAGCCTTCGGCGATGCCTTCGCCTGAATCAGCGCGCCGGCTTGCCCTGGGGTTGGTGCTGCGTGAACCCGAGTAGCTGTAGGCACTGTCCGCTAGATCTTCTTCGGAGAACGCTGTGCCGTAGCCGATCGGTCTCTCCGAGCGCCGGCAGCTGAAACGACGGATGCGATAGCGGTGCGCGGACAGGGTGTCCATGGATTTCCAACCGTCCGCGAGATCGATGAGTTCGGTGCCGCCGCGTTTGCGCAACTGGATGCCGGTGCACAGCACGACGAGGCCGAAGTTCCAGTTCCGGCTGCGCAGGAAGGATTCGCGACTGTCGCTGACGACGCGCCCCATGCGGCGACGCTCTTCGCGCGATTCATGATTGCGGGTGAAGCCGATGAAGTCGTCGCTGATCGGCACCGGATCGACAACGGCCTCTGGATCGTTCTCCCGCGCCACACGTTGCATGACGGCCAGGCGGTTCCCCAGCGCAACGCTGTCGCCAGGGCCGTGCATGACCTGCTGCGACAGGGCCAGTGCCTGGATCGCTGTGTCGTGCAGCGGGATCGCAGCGGCAAGGGCTGGCGTGAAGATCTCCATGATGGACGCCACATGGTCCATCGCCGCCTTGAGGGCCGGGCCGACGTAGGGGATCAGGTAGAGGTAGGGCCCGATGTTGTCGGCCGATGTACCCATGTACTTCGCCCACGAGGCCAGTCCGACAGCCTGACCGATCGCGATCTGGTTCGCGATGATTGCGCGGTTGGTGTAGGCGTCGTAGTTGAGCATCCGCGCCTCGAACACGCCGGCACTGTAAGCGACTGCGTCGGCGGTGTTGGTGAGCTGCAGCTTTTCCTGCACGAGTTGGCCACTGTTGAACATGTAGAACGTCGTGGCCGCGACCGCGACAAGCAGCACCAGGGCCAGAGGCAGGACTTGCCCATGCTGCTGTCCAGGGGAGCTAGAGGTCATCGCCCGCGCCTCTGTACCCCGCCGCGGCGATTGGCCTGGCGGAGTGGCCGGTCATTTGGCGACCTGATTGACGTAGGTGTCGAGCGTCTGGCGCTCGTTGCCTACGGTCTGGGCAGTGTTGGCCGAGGTCTGGGCCGCGGTCCGAGCGGCAGTGCCATCCTGGCCGGACAGTTCCTGGGCGATGGCGGCCGTCTGGTTGCGGACGGTCTGGCCGAAGTACTGATACACCGCGATGGCCGCGATCGCGATCATCGCCACGATGATGATGTACTCAGTCATGCCCTGACCGCCTTGCCGATGGGCTGGGAGGTGGATGCTGTTGCGCATGAACGGGTCTCCATGAGGTCGATCTACGAGGCCATCCGACGACAGGCTGATGAGTCGGTCGTCATCCCGTCAGTCGGGTTGTCGGCGAATGCGTAAAGCATAAACGCATTTGTCATTAATTGGAATATGCTTAAAGCATTGCTAGGTGATCGATGCTCCTCTTGCGGAGATCGAATCAAGGGCAAAGAGCCTGCGTATCGCCTTGCCCTCATCGCGTCCTTGAGCTGGATGTACGGCGTTTCGGCGCGGGCGGGAGGGTGACGCGTAGCCGCATGAGTCGGCCTGGTGCTCCCTCGTGGCGTCGTAAACGACAAAGCCGCCAGTCCTTTCGGACTGACGGCTTCAAGTGCTGCTGGTGGGCCCCCTGGGAGTCGAACCCAGCACCAACGGATTATGAGTCCGCTGCTCTAACCAGGCATGAGCTAGAGGCCCGTTGAGGCTTTACTGGTCGCTATCGAGGAAGCTGCGGAGCTTCTCCGAGCGGCTGGGATGGCGCAGCTTGCGCAGAGCCTTGGCTTCGATCTGGCGGATGCGCTCGCGGGTAACGTCGAACTGCTTGCCGACTTCTTCCAGCGTGTGGTCCGTGTTCATTTCGATGCCGAAGCGCATGCGCAGCACCTTGGCCTCGCGCGGGGTGAGCGAGTCGAGCACCTCGCCGGTGGCGTCGCGCAGGCCGGAGTACATCGCGGCTTCGGCCGGCGCCAGGGTCGCGGTGTCCTCGATGAAGTCGCCCAGATGCGAGTCGTCGTCGTCGCCGATCGGCGTCTCCATCGAGATGGGCTCCTTGGAGATCTTCATGATCTTGCGGATCTTCTCCTCGGGCATCTCCATCTTCTCGGCCAGCGTGGCGGGATCCGGCTCCGCACCGGTTTCCTGCAGGATCTGGCGGCTGATGCGGTTCATCTTGTTGATCGTCTCGATCATGTGCACCGGGATACGGATCGTGCGTGCCTGGTCGGCGATCGAGCGCGTGATGGCCTGGCGGATCCACCATGTGGCGTAGGTCGAGAACTTGTAGCCGCGGCGGTATTCGAACTTGTCCACAGCCTTCATCAGGCCGATGTTGCCTTCCTGAATCAGGTCGAGGAACTGAAGGCCGCGGTTGGTGTATTTCTTGGCGATCGAGATCACCAGGCGCAGGTTGGCCTCGGTCATCTCGCGCTTGGCGCGGCGCATCTTGGCCTCGCCGGTGGACATCTGACGGTTGATGTCCTTCAGTTCCTTGAGCGGAATGCCCAGTCTTTCCTGCAGGTCGATGAGCTTCTGCTGCTCTTCGAGCACCGCCGGGTGGATGCGCATCAGGCCTTCAGCGTAGTTCTTGCCGGTAGCGATCTCATCCTTGAGCCAGTCGAGGTTGGCTTCCTGGCCCGGGAAGACCTTGATGAAGTGCGTGCGCGGCATGCCTGCGCGATCGACGCACAGTTGCAGGATCTGGCGCTCGTGGCCGCGGACCTGTTCGACCATGTGGCGTACCGAGTCGCACAGCTTCTCGATGGCCTTGGCGGTGAAGCGGATGTTCAGCAGTTCGTCCGAAATCTGCTGCTGCAGCAGCAGGTAGTGCGTGTCCTGCGAGCCGCGCTTCTGCAGGGCGTCCATCTGCTTGGCGTAGAGCTCACGGATGGCGGCGAAGCGGGCGAGCGCGTCGTTCTTGAGCTGCAGCAGCGAGGCCGCATTGGCGCTCTCGGCGCTGGCGGCGTCGTCTTCTTCGTCCTCGTCGGCCTCGGTCTCGTCGGCTTCCTCATCGGCAGCGGCGCTGGCTTCCTCGATATCGCTGTCGGCGGCGGGTTCCGTGCCTTCGCTCGCGTTGGGGTCGATCAGGCCGTCGACGAGTTCGTCGATCTTGGCTTCGTCGGCGGCGATGCGGTCGACGATCGCGAGCATCTCGGCGATCGTGGTGGGGCAGGCGGAGATGGCCTGCACCATGTGCTTGAGGCCGTCCTCGATGCGCTTGGCGATCTCGATCTCGCCCTCGCGGGTCAGCAGTTCGACCGTGCCCATCTCGCGCATGTACATGCGCACCGGGTCGGTGGTGCGGCCGAACTCGGAGTCGACGGAGGAAAGGGCCTGCTCGGCTTCTTCTTCGGCGACGTCTTCATCGACATTGGTCGCGACGCTGTCCGACATGAGCAGGTCTTCGGCGGCGGGTGCCTCGTCGTAGACCTGAATGCCCATGTTGTTGAAGGTGGCGATGATGCCTTCGATCTGTTCGGCGTCGGCGACATCGTCGGGCAGGTGGTCGCTGATCTCGGCGTACGTGAGATAGCCGCGCTCCTTGCCGAGCGTGATCAGTGTCTTCAGCCGCGTGCGGCGCACTTCGGCGTCGAGCGGTGCTGCGACGGGGCTTTCGACGACCTGTGCGGCCTTGTCCTTCGCTTTGGAGGTCCGCTTGGGGCTGACCTTGCGCGCCGAATCCTTGGCTGTTTCGCGTGCCATAGCACTCCTCAGGTGAGGGTGTAAGAAAATGGGAAACCGAAAATTGTACTATAAATCTGAGACTTTCGACGCATTCGAGAGTTCGCGCTTCTCCAGAAGCAGCTCGCCGAGGCGATGGCGTCCGGCTGCATCGAGACCGTGTTCGCGGTCCTGCTGCAGCAGGTTGGCGATCTCGTTTGCGAGGCTGTCGGCATGCAGTTTTCTCAGGCTGTCCTCGAACAGGATCTCGACGACGGCCTCGTCAAACTCGGCGTCGACGAGCTCTGCCGCGACTCTTGACATGGTTTCGCCGTGCGGGGTGTCACGGAAGCGCTCGATGAGGGCGCCGAGTCCGCCGGCGGGGATGGGCTCCCCCAGGCTCAGCAGGTCGATGATGGCGATGAGCGCAAGGCCTTCCGGGCTGTCGGAGGGGATCAGATCCACCGGCATGCGCGCGGCCCAGGTCGGGTGCTGAAGCACCAGGCGCAACAGGGTGCCTGCGGTCGAGGGTGGCTTGCGCCTGCCGGCGGGGCGAGGGCGGAATGTGCCCTCCCGTCTGCGCTTGCCGGCGAAGGCGGGGTGGGGCGTGTCGTCGAAGGGCGGGCTGGCCTGCGGTTCGGGGCGCCGGGGCGGTCGATCCCGACGGGCTGGCGCCGGGAGGCCAAGGGCGTGCTCGACTTCCGCTTGCGTCAGTCCGCTCGCTTCAGCCACCGATTTGATCACCTGCAATCGCAACAGGGGTGCGGAGATGCGGTTTACGAACGGCATTGCCTCATGCACGAAGGCGGCGCGGCCTTCGGCGGCATCCATGTCGTGCCGGCTGCGCAGTTCCTCGATCAGGAAGCGGGCCAGTGGCGTGGCAGCAGTCGCGGCCTTGCGGAACGCGTCGGCGCCTTCGGCACGCACGAAGGAGTCGGGGTCGTGCTCCGTGGGCAGGAACAGGAAGGCCAGCGTGGCGTCGTCACGCAGGGACTCCAGTGCATTTTCCAGTGCGCGCCAGGCCGCGCGGCGCCCGGCGGCATCGCCGTCGAAGCAGAATACGACGCGGTCCGTCTGGCGCAGCAGGGTGTGAACGTGTTGCGGCGTGGTTGCTGTGCCGAGCGTGGCGACGGCGTTGGCGATGCCGTACTGCGCGAGCGCGACTACGTCCATGTAGCCTTCGACCACGACGACGAAGCCCTCGTCGCGGATCGGTTTTTGCGCCAGGTACAGACCGTAGAGTTCGCGACCCTTCTCGAACAGTGGCGTCTCGGGGGAGTTCAGATACTTCGGCTCGCCCTTGTCCAGGATGCGGCCACCGAAGGCGATGATGCGCCCGCGCCGGTCGTGGATCGGGAAGATGATGCGGTCGCGGAAGCGGTCGTAGCGGCGGCCCTGGTCGTTGTCGATGACCAGGCCGGCGTCGGCGAGCGTCTTTGCCTGATAGTCGGGAAAGACCTTCTGCAGGGCCTGCCATTCGTCGGGCGCGTAGCCGAGGCCGAAGCGCGCTGCGACCTCGCCTGAAAGACCGCGGCGCTTCAGGTAGTCGATGGCGCGGCGGGCGGGTTTGAGCTGTTCGCGGTAGAAGCGCGCGGCGAGGCCCATCGCCTCGTACAGGCGTTCGCTGCTGTCGTCCTGCGGACTGGCATTGCGTCCGTCATCGGGGACCTGCAGGCCGACCTGAGCGGCCAGCTCCTTGACCGCCTCGACGAAGCCCAGTCCGCTGTATTCCATCAGGAAGCCGAGTGCGCTGCCGTGCACGCCGCAACCGAAGCAGTGGTAGAACTGCTTGGATGGACTGACCGAGAACGAGGCGGACTTCTCGCCGTGGAAGGGGCAGCAGGCGAAGTAGTTCGCGCCGCTCTTCTTCAGTGGCACATAGCGTTCGATGACGTCGACGATATCGACGCGCGACAGCAGTTCCTGAACGAAGGACTGAGGGATCATCGTACGCGGGCGAGCGGAGCTTGCGGACCGTCGTAATGACGGGCCGGAACTGAAACGGGAAAAGCATCACGCCGGGCGAAGGTCGAGTGACCTTCGCCCGGCGTGCGAGCAACCGGAAAACCGGGTGCGGAGCGTATCAGTACAGCTTCGGCGGCAGCATCTGGCTGCGCAGGCGCTTGTGATTGCGCTTCACTGCGGCGGCCAGCTTGCGCTTGCGCTCGGCGGTGGGCTTCTCGTAGAACTCGCGCGAGCGCAGCTCGGTCAGCACACCGGTCTTTTCGATGGTGCGCTTGAAGCGGCGGATCGCAACTTCAAACGGCTCGTTTTCCTTGACGCGGATACCGGGCATTGCGGACTTCCTTGGGTGTCTGGTGGGCAGAAAGACGGCGAATATATACCACGCGCCAGGCGATGGCAAGTACTCCGCGCGCAGAAGATGCAGGTCGCGGGTTAAAATGCGGCATCGAATCAAACGGATGCAAGCAATGAAAGTGTTGGGGATCGAGACTTCCTGCGATGAGACCGGCGTGGCGGTGTATGACACCGAGGCCGGCCTGCTGGCACACTGCCTGCACTCGCAGATCGACCTGCACGCAGCCTACGGCGGCGTCGTGCCCGAGCTTGCGTCGCGCGACCACATCCGGCGCCTGCCGATCCTGTTGAAGCAGACGCTCGAGGCGGCGGGGCTCGAGGGCGGAGCGCTGGATGCCGTGGCCTACACGTCCGGACCCGGACTTGCAGGGGCGCTGCTCGTCGGCGCCAGCGTCGCCGAATCCTTCGCGATGGCGCGCGGAATCCCGGCGCTGCCAGTGCATCACCTTGAAGGTCACCTGCTGTCGCCGCTGCTGTCGGACGATCCGCCGGCGTTTCCCTTCGTCGCCCTGCTGGTCTCGGGCGGTCACACGCAGCTGATGCGGGTGCGCGGCGTGGGCGACTACGCCCTGCTGGGCGAATCTGTCGATGACGCCGCAGGCGAGGCGTTCGACAAGACGGCGAAACTGCTGGGGCTCGGTTATCCGGGCGGGCCGCAACTTGCGCAGCTGGCGACGCAAGGCGTGGCAGGGCGCTTCCGCCTGCCGCGGCCGATGTTGCATTCGGGTGATCTCGACTTCAGCTTCTCCGGTCTCAAGACGGCCGTGCTGAACGTGGTCTCCGCGCCAGACTGGGACCCCGCGCGAATGGCGGATCTCGCTGCCGAATTCCAGGAGGCGGTCGTCGATGTGTTGTGCGCGAAGGCGCTCGCCGCGCTGAAGAAGGTGGGACTCAAGACCTTGGTCGTGGCTGGGGGCGTGGGGGCGAACCGCAGATTGCGCGAGGTGCTCGACGCGGCCCTGGCCAAGCGTGGAGGCCGGGTGCATTACCCCGAGCCGGCGCTCTGCACGGACAACGGCGCGATGATCGCGTTTGCCGGGGCGATGCGATTTGCGGCGGGGGAGCGTGGGCGCGGCGAGCCGGCTGTGCGCATCCGTCCGCGCTGGCCACTGGTGGAGTTGCAGCCGCCGCCGGGTGCGGCGATCTGATCCCGATGCGAGGCCGGACGCCTTAGTCCGTCTTCGGCTTCTTGCTGCCGCCGATCTTGCCCTCGGTGCCGGCGCGCAGGCGCTGGATGTTGGGCGCGTGGCGCCAGATCAGCATGGCCGCCATGGCGAGCAGCACGATCACGCTGGCCTGCGGTCCGAGGAAGAGGAGGCCGGCAAGCGGAGCGGCCACGGCCGCCGACAGCGCAGCGGCTGACGAATAACGGGTGGTGAAGGCGACCGCAAGCCATACCAGTGCGCACAGGATCGCGATGCGGCCGTCCACGCCCGCCAGCACGCCGAGCGCCGTTGCCACGCCCTTGCCGCCATTGAAGCGCAGGAAGATCGTGAACACGTGGCCGAGGAATGCGGCCAGTCCGGCGAGGGCTGCTTCGGTGGGACCGAAGCCCAGCCGCGCTGCGGCCCAAACGGCCAGCCAGCCCTTGAGGCAGTCGCCAACCAGAGTCAGTGCGGCAGCGCCCTTGTTGCCGCTGCGCAATACGTTGGTTGCGCCCGGGTTGCCCGAACCGTACTTGCGGGGGTCCTCCAGCCCGAATAGCTTGCTGGTGACGATGGCAAAAGGAATCGAGCCTAGCAGATACGCGGCGACGAGCAGGGCAAGCAGGGACATCATTGCTCCACGTACCCCGTGTGGTCGGGGAACGAATGCAGAAAAGGTTCAGCGTGGGCGCGCTGGCACCGCTGTCGGCGGGCGCACAGGATAGAATCGCAGCGATTCTAAACGGGAACCACCATGGATTTCATCTTCATCGAGGAGTTGCGTGTAAAGGCCTGGGTCGGCATTTACGCACGTGAGAAGACGGGCCCCCAGACTGTCGAGCTCAATCTCACCTTCGGTGTTCCCGACGCCGCCGCCGAGCATGACGACATTGCGGACACGATCGACTATGCGGTGGTGACGCAGCGTATTCGAGAGGAACTGGGGCAGCGCCATTTCAACCTGATCGAAAGCCTGGGGGAATTCGTCGTGCGCATGCTGTTTGACGAATTCGGCGCGCCCTGGGTCAAGCTGAAAGTGGCGAAGATTGGCGTGATGAAAGATGTTCGCCGTGTCGGGGTATTCATCCAGCGCGGACGGGACGGCAGCTTGCCGCCGCATACTGGCTGAGCCAAATGAAAATCGCCGGATCGAGGCTGCTGCCTCCATCCGGCGATTCGATCCGACGCCGCGAAATCAGACGGCTAGTTCGTCCATTGCCTTGCCTTGTGCCAGCCAGTCGAGGACCCATTGCGGACGACGGCCATGACCGCTCCAGCCCTGTTCCGGATTGGCAGGGTTGCGATACTTCACCACCGGGGCTGCCTTGGTCTTCTTCGCGCCGGCGCGGCGACCCGTGCCCTTGGGCGCGGCCTTCGTCTCCGGCGTGGCGGCAGGGGTTTCGAGCAGATCGTCGAGCGTCAGGCCCTCTTCGGCCGCCATCTTCTGCACCCGCTTCAGCAGGTTGCGGCGCGTGGTGTCGCTGCGACGGCGGATCTCGGTTTCGACCTTCGCCGCCAGGCGGCGCAACTCGGGAAGCGAGTAATTCGACAGGTCCATCATTTCTCCTTCGTATATTTGTATTCGTGTGCCCGTCCGCGATGTCTTTGCGACTATTGCTGCTGACCACGCGACGCTAGCGGATATCACTATCCGGATTCTGCCAGCAATTGAAGGAGAAGCGGATGATTTTTATTTTTCGTGGCAATTGTCTGGCGATATTCCCGGGCTGAATGCTCAATTCGCGACTTCGACGAGCGTGGGCTTCAATACCCGCAGAATGTCGTGCGGGTGCAGCCCGACCAGGAATCCCCGGCGCCCGCCGTTGATGTAGACCAGCGGCAGCTCGAGGATCGTCCGCTCCATATACACCGGCATGGTCTTGCGCGTGGCGAACGGTGATGTGCCGCCCACCAGATAGCCCGTGTGACGGTTGGCGACTTCGGGCTTGCAGGGTTCGACGTGCTTGCAGCCGATCTGCCGTGCGAGTTCCTTCGTCGACACCTTTCGGTCGCCGTGCATCAATACGACCAGGGGCTGCGCATTTTCGTTCTCCATGATCAGCGTCTTCACGACAGCGTGCTCGCTGACATTCAGTTCGCGCGAAGAAACGGTCGTGCCGCCATGTTCCTCGTATTCGTAAAGGTGATTCGAATGGGCCACGCCATGTTGGCGGAGGAAGCGTGTGGCCGGCGTTTCCGGCGCGTGGATGTTCTGTCGGCTCATGGTGAAATTCCAATTGGACCATTGGCGGGCGCTGAATGGTGCTGCACTCCAGTCAGGCGCGCGGGTGATGCTTTGCATGCAATTGCTTCAGGCGCTCGCGGGCAACGTGCGTATAGACCTGTGTCGTCGAAATGTCGGCATGACCAAGCAGCAACTGGACGACGCGCAAGTCCGCGCCGTGATTGAGCAAATGGGTCGCGAATGCATGGCGCAGCGTGTGCGGTGAAATGCGCTCGACGGGAATGCCGGCAACGACCGCGTTCTGCTTGATGATGCGCCAGAACATCTGTCTTGTCATGCCGGCGCCGAGGCGAGTGACGAAGACCTCGTCGCATTGCCGGCCTGCGAGCAGGGCGGGACGGCCTTCGCGCACATAGCGCACGATCCAGTCCGCGGCGACCTCGCCGAGCGGTACGAGGCGCTCCTTGCTGCCCTTGCCCATCACCCGGATCACCCCCTGATCGAGACTGACGGCAAAGAGCTTCAGCCCGATGAGCTCGGACACACGCAAACCCGCAGCGTAGAGCACCTCGAGCATGCAACGGTCGCGCAGGCCCTGTGGCGTGTCGATATCCGGTGCGGCCAGCAGGGCTTCGACCTGGGCTTCGCTCAGTGTCTTCGGAAAGCGTTGACCGGGCATCGGCGGGTCGAGCATCAGGGTCGGGTCATCCGCGATCTCGCGGTTGGCGAGCAGGTGACGGTAGTAGCGCCGCCAGGCGGCCAGCAAACGGCGTTGACTCGCGGGCTTGGCGCGCAGGCTGAACTCCGCCAGGTAGGCGGCGAGGTCGGCCCCACGCGCTTCCGGCAGGGCCGTTCCGCGTGCGTTCAGCCAGGCTGCGAAAAGCGCGAGGTCGCTGCGGTAGCCCGCAAGCGTGTTGCGTGCCAGGCCATGCTCCAGCCAGAGGCTGTCGATGAAGCGGTCGAGCTCGGCGCGGGTGTGAGCGGGCAGGCTGGCATCGACCGCGGGCGGCCGGGCGCTCAAAGGGCGTCCTCGTGCCGTAGCAACCAGCGTTTGACCTCGAGCAGCCAGCCGTCGCGGGCATTGGCAAAGCCGCCAAGGCCTGCGGCAGAGGTGACGCGGTGACACGGCACGACCAGCGGATAGGGGTTGGCGCCACAGGCCTGACCGACGGCACGTGCGGCACTGCCAAGACGTGCAGCAAGCTCACCGTAGCGGCGCGTCTGCCCGGTGGGGATGGCGGAGATTTCCGCCCACACGCGACGCTGGAAGGCGGTGCCACGCGCCATCAGCGGCAGAGGGAAGGCGCCACCGGGATCGTCGATCCAGTCCCGCAGCGCCTGCGCCGCGGCGCTTGCTGTCTCGGTCGCGGGCGGCTGCAAGGGGGTGTCCGGGGGAAGGAACACCAGTTCACTGACCGCGCCACCCGACGTGCGGATGCCGAACGGTCCGAACGGCAGCGCGATCACTGCGTCGAACGTTTGCGTCCGGAGCTCGGCAGGCGCCCTCGTCACTGCCTTACTTCTTGCGATTCAGCAGGTCTTCCTTCAGATCCGCATCCGCGGGGCGGTCGCCGATCCAGATCCGAAGCAGGGCCGGGTAGAGCGCCGGGTCGGCGATGTCGCTACGTGCTTGCCCGTTGACCAGCAGGCGGGTCGAGCCGTCGGCCAGTTGATCGAGGATGAGTTCGGTGCCCGACCTGGCATCGCCGCTCCCCATTACGGCTGCCAGCAGCGCATCGGTGGAGGGCTTGAGGCTGGCCAGCGCGGCAGCATCGTGGTTGCGTTCGAGGCCGGCGCGCATCGCGTCGGCGAACTGCTTGGCCTCGAGGTCCCGGATCATGACGATGCGGATCCGCTTCTCGCCAGAGTCCTGCAGCAGCGCCGTGGCGTCGGTGGCCGGGGTGCGCACGTACAGCCCCATCGCATAGACCTTGAAGGTCAGCCGGGTGCGCAGGCCGGCACCATTGAGCATGAGCGCACCACTGTCGAGCGTCTCCTGCGACCTGAAGCCGATGCCGGCGACTTCGACGGCGGCGTGGGCGATGCCCAGGCTGGCCGTCAGCAGGGTCGTGGCCAGCAGCTTGCGTGCGAACCGATTCATAAGGATGGAGCCTGTCGGGGAAAGAGGGGTTAGCGACGGATCTCGCCGTTGCCGAAGACGATCCACTTCTGGCTGGTCAGTCCTTCGAGACCGACCGGGCCGCGGGCGTGGATCTTGTCGGTGGAGATGCCGATTTCGGCGCCGAGGCCGTATTCGAAGCCGTCGGCAAAGCGCGTCGAGGCATTGACCATCACCGAGGAAGAATCCACTTCGCGCAGGAAACGCATGGCGTGCGTGTAGTTCTCGGTGACGATGGCTTCGGTGTGACCCGAGCTGTAGGTGTTGATGTGGGCAATCGCGTCGTCGAGCCCGTCAACCAGTTTCACGGCGATGATCGGGGCAAGGTACTCCTCGCGCCAGTCGGCCTCGGTGGCGGCGACGAGCTTGCCGGCGTCGATGCCTGCCTCCGCGAGCAGGGCGAGCGAATCGGCACAGCAACGCATCTCCACGCCCTTGGCCGCGAGCATGCGGCCGATTTCCGGCAGGTAGATGTCGGCGACGTCACGCGCGACCAGCAGCGATTCGGCGGTGTTGCAGGTGCCGTAGCGCTGGGTCTTGGCGTTCTCGACGATGGGCACGACCTTGGCGGGATCGGCCTCGTCGTCGATATAGACGTGGCAGTTGCCGTCGAGGTGCTTGATCACCGGCACGCGCGCGTCCTTCGAGATGCGCTCGATCAGGCCCTTGCCGCCGCGCGGCACGATCACGTCGACGTACTCGGGTATCGTGATCAGGGCACCGACGGCTTCGCGGTCGGTGGTCTCGACCACCTGCACCGCATGCTCGGGCAGCCCGGCTGCGATGAGGCCGGCGCGCACGCAGGCGGCGATCGCGCGGTTGGCGTTGATCGCTTCCTTGCCGCCGCGCAGGATTGCGGCGTTGCCGGATTTCAGGCACAGCGCCGCGGCGTCGGCAGTGACGTTGGGGCGCGCTTCGTAGATGATGCCGATCACGCCCAGCGGCACGCGCATCTTGCCGAGCTGGATGCCGGAGGGGCGGCGTTTGATGTCGGTCATCTCGCCCACCGGGTCGGGCAGCGCGGCGACCTGCTCGAGGCCAACGGCAATGGCTTCGACGCCCTTTTCGGTGAGCGTCAGGCGGTCGATCAGCGCGGGCTCGAGGCCCGCGGCACGGGCTTCGGCGAGGTCCTGCGCGTTGGCCGCGAGCAATTCGCTGCGACGGGCGCGGATCTCGGTGGCCATCGCCAGCAGTGCGGCATTCTTGGCCTCGGTCGAGGCGGCGGCCAGCACGCGCGAGGCGGCGCGGGCCTGGCGGCCGAGGGTCTGCATGTAGTTCTGGATGTCCATCGCGATGTCGGTGGGTGTCGAGCTAAACAGCAATTAAAACACCGAACAGCGCGCGGGGGCTATGGGCGTTGCGCCAGTCGTAGCGCGAGTTGCAGAAACTCGTCCCATACGTCGCCCGGCACCAATCCCTTGATCATGCGGTCGATGCGCGCGGCGTGCATCAGCGCGGCGCGCAGGGTGCCCTGGCCGAGGCGGCCGAGTGCACGGCCGACGGCCTGTTGGCGGCGCGGATCGAAGATGCGTTCGGCCTTGAACAGCGCGGGCAGCGGCTGACCCGCGTCGCGTCCGGCGCTGAGGTTGGCGAGGCTGCGTGTCTCGTTGGCCAGGGCCCACAGCACCAGCGGTGGGGCCGCGCCTTCGCCCTTCAGGCCTTCGAGCAGGCGGGCGCAGCGCGCCGGATCACCTTCGACGACGGCCTGGCGCAGCTTGTCGATGTCGTAGCGCGCGACGTTGAGCACGGCGTCCTGCACCTGGTCGAGCGTCAGCGCGCCCTCGGGGTGCAGCAGCCCGAGCTTCAGGATCTCCTGGTGTGCGGCGAGCAGGTTGCCTTCGACGTGATCGGCGATGAAGGCGAGCGCATCGGCACTGGCGGTCTGCTTCTGCACGGCGAGCCGGCGGCCGATCCACTCGGGCAGACGCTCGCGCTCGGGGGCGTTGAGCTCGAGGCTGTTACCGGCTTCGGACACGGCCTTGAACCAGCCCGTCTTGCGCGCCTGCCAGTCGAGCTCGGGAAGGGTGATCAGGGTCAGCGTCTGCATCGGCAGGCTGGCAACGTAGCGCTGCAGGGCTTCGCCGCCGTCGCGACCGGGCTTGCCTGTGGGGATGCGCAGGTCGATGAGTTTGGCGCCACCGAACAGTGACATGTTGCCGGCGGCCAGCGTCAGGGCGTCCCATTTGAAGCCCTGGCCGACGACGAGCGTCTCACGTTCCTCGAAGCCCTGCCGCCGGGCGGCGGCGCGGATCGCATCGGCGGCTTCCAGCACCAGCAGCGGTTCGTTGCCGTGCAGCAGCCACAGTGGCGCCAGCGGCCTGTCGAGCAGGGCGGGAAGCTGGTCGGGACGCAGGTTCACGGCGCGGTGCGAGTCCGGTGAAGGCAATCAGCCGGCGCGCTCGGCGGCCGCAAGCCGACGCATCATCTGCTGTAGCAGATCCTTCTGCATGTCCTCGTAGAGCAGGGTTTCTTCCTGCGCCTTGCCGAGGACCTGGGAGTCGTCGAAGGTGTACTCGCGCGATGCCGAGAGGGCCGTGGGCGGAATGACGGCCTTGCCGCTCTTGTCGAGCAGCTGGAAGCGCAGCGTCTGCCGGAGCTGGTATTCGCGCACCTTGCCGGCGCCGGTGAGGCTCAGGATCTCGCGTCCGCGGTCGATGCCGAGGATCTGCAGCCGGGCGTCGGCCTGCGCGGCGTCCTCGATGACGGTGGTGCTGCCGGTCGTGGCGATCAGGCGACGAATGCTGGCACCGAGTTCGGTGAGCTCGCCGACGTTCACATGCAGCGTGGCGAAATCCAGCCGCTGCGGCCCCCGCAGGCGGAAACCGCAGCCCGACAGCAGCAGGCCGGCGAGCCCGGCACCGCCGAGCATCAGGCGCCGTCGTGCCGTCGAGGCGATGGTGCTCGTGTCACCGGCCGGCAGGGCGGCATGCGTGCGGCTGTGCATGATGGCGTCCTCAGGCGACGATGTTGACCAGGCGGCCGGGCACGACGACGACCTTCTTCGCCGGCTTGCCTTCCATGAACTTCTGTGCGGCTTCCGAGGCCAGCGCCAGCGCCTCGATGTCGGCCTTCGCCGCATCGGCGGCGACCTTGATGCTGCCGCGCAGCTTGCCGTTGACCTGCACCATCAGCTCGATCTCGTCTCGTCGCAGCGCGTCCTCGCTGACCGCCGGCCAGCTTGCGGCAATGATGTCGCCGCCGAAGCCGCAGTCCTGCCACAGCGCGTGGCAGATGTGCGGGGTGATCGGCGACAGCAGGCGCAGCAGGATGGAGAAGCCTTCCTCGGCAACCTCGGCATGCGCGGCCGGCTCATTGGCGGCCAGATCCTTGTGCGCCTTCTCCAGCGCGTTGAGGATCTTCATTGCCGCCGACACCACGGTGTTGAACTGGTGCTTGCCGAAGTCGTAGCTCGCCTGCTTGAGATGCGTGTGGATCTCGCGGCGCACGTCGGCCGCTGTAGCGGGCAGCGCGTTGGCCGCAAGCTTGCGTTCGGCCGGCAGCGCGGCGCGCGTTTCGCTGGCGAAGGCGTGACCGTAGTTCCACACCCGGCGCAGGAAGCGCGAGGCGCCCTCGACGCCGGAGTCGGACCATTCGAGCTGCTGGTCGGGCGGCGAAGCGAAGATGATGAACAGGCGCGCGGTGTCGGCGCCGTACTGGTCCACCAGTGATTGCGGGTCGACGCCGTTGTTCTTCGACTTCGACATCTTTTCCGTGCCGCCGATGACCACCGGCAGTCCGTCGGACTCGAGCTTGGCAGCGACGATGCGACCCTTGTCGTCACGCTCGACAAGGACATCGGCGGGGTTGATCCACTGCTTCTTGCCGCCTTCGAGATCGCGGTAATAGGTTTCGGCCACCACCATGCCCTGGGTGAGGAGGGCGCTGAAGGGCTCGGAAACATTGACCAGGCCACAGTCGCGCATTGCGCGCGTGAAGAAGCGCGAGTAAAGCAGGTGCAGGATGGCGTGCTCGATGCCGCCGATGTACTGGTCGACCGGCGCCCAGTAGTTGACGCGCTCATCCACCATCGCGGTGCTGCTGTCGGCGCAGGCGTAGCGCAGGAAGTACCAGGACGACTCGACGAAGGTGTCCATGGTGTCGGTTTCGCGCTTGGCCGGCTTGCCGCACTTGGGGCAACTGCATTCGTAGAACTCGGGCATCTTGGCCAGCGGCGAGCCGCGGCCGGTGATCTCGACGTTCTCGGGCAGCACCACCGGCAGTTGCTCGTCCGGCACCGGCACGTCGCCGCAGTCGGCGCAGTGGATCATCGGGATCGGGCAGCCCCAGTAGCGCTGGCGCGAGATGCCCCAGTCGCGCAGGCGGTACTGCACGCGCTTGGCGCCCAGGCCCTTGGCGGCGAGGTCGGCGGCGATCGCGTCGACCGCGCCCTGGAAGTCCAGGCCGTCGTACTTGCCGGAGTTCACCAGATGGCCGTATTCGGCGTAGGCGTCCTGCCAGGGCGCGACGGTGTCGGTGTAGGCGTCCGAGCCGACCACCATGCGGATCGGCAGTTCGTACTTGGTGGCGAAGGCGAAGTCGCGCTCGTCGTGCGCCGGCACCGCCATCACCGCACCTTCGCCGTAGCCCATCAGCACATAGTTGGCGACCCAGACCTCGAGCGGCTCATCGCTGAGCGGGTGGCGCACCTTGAGGCCGGTGGGCATGCCCTTCTTTTCCATCGTGGCGATGTCGGCTTCGGCGACGCCGCCACGCTTGCATTCCTCGATGAACTCGGCGAGGGCCGGGTTGTTGGCCGCGGCCTGGGTGGCGAGCGGGTGCTCGGCGGCCACGGCGACGTAGGTTGCACCCATCAGGGTGTCGGCACGGGTGGTGAACACCTTCAGCACGCCTTCGTGGCCGATGCTGGAGACATCGAACGGGAAGCTGATCTCCACGCCTTCCGAGCGGCCGATCCAGTTCTTCTGCATCAGCTTGACCTGCTCCGGCCAGTCCGGCAGATCGTCCAGCGCGGACAGCAGTTCGTCGGCGTAGGCGGTGATCTTCATGTAGTACATGGGGATCTCGCGCTTCTCGACCAGCGCGCCCGAGCGCCAGCCGCGGCCGTCGATGACCTGCTCGTTGGCGAGCACGGTCTCGTCGACCGGGTCCCAGTTCACCGTCCCGAGGCGCTTGTAGATCAGCCCCTTTTCGAACAGGCGGCTAAACAGCCACTGCTCCCAGCGGTAGTACTCGGGGGTGCAGGTGGCGAGTTCGCGCGACCAGTCGATGGCGAAGCCGAGGCGCTTGAGCTGCGCCTTCATGTACTCGATGTTGGCGTAGGTCCACTTCGCCGGCGGCACGTTGTTCTGGATCGCGGCGTTCTCGGCCGGCATCCCGAAGGCGTCCCAGCCCATCGGCTGCAGCACGTTGTAGCCCTTCATGCGGTGGAAGCGCGCGAGCACGTCACCGATGGTGTAGTTGCGCACGTGCCCCATGTGCAGCTTGCCCGAGGGGTAGGGGAACATCGACAGGCAGTAGTACTTGGGCTTGCTCGCGTCTTCCATCACACGGAAGGCGTCGGTGGAGTCCCAGTGCTGCTGGGCGGCCGTCTCGACGGCGGCGGGCTGGTATTTGTCCTGCATGAGCGTGCGCGCGGGGCTGAAAGCGTTGAAAACGCGCGAGTATACCGCGAAGCCGGGGCCCGCCGTGCAGGCGCGCTCAGTAAGTGACAACCGGTGCCACGTCGGGCGTGGACAAAAAAATGGCACCCCGCCGCAAGGCGGGATGCCAAATCTCCATTGAAGGAGAGGGAGGGAGACCAGGACGGGCAGCGCTGGGCTGCACGTCGCAATTCAGGTTTGGCGCCCGTCTTCGAGGGCGAGGCGCCGGGTTTGTGTCCAGCGCCGCTTCAAGCGGCCTTGCGCGGAACGCCCAGGTTGCGCTGCCAGTTGGCATGGATGGCCGAGAAGACGTCTTCCATGGCCAGCAGCGGCAGACGCCACATGCGGGCCTGGCTCTGCACGAAGGGCAGGACCTTGGGCGCGCAGAGGGTGTTGCGTTCTTCTTCGAGCAGGCGGACGAAGGCGTCCATGCAGGCGCCCCAGTATTCCGAGTTGCCGACCCAGCCGGTTTCTGCGGTCGCCTCGCGTACGGCCTTGCGCCACAGCGTTTCGGCGCGTTCGGTCGAGATGCCCGCCTTGCGGGCGTACCAGGGGAGTAGTTTCGGTGTTTTCATGATGCGTTCTCCGTTAGGGCGATTGTCTCGCCCCAGTCCCTGCGCAAGCCTTCTGGGCTGCGCAAACCCAGGGATTATGGTGTGCCGCAATATCCTGCTGCGGCCTCTTTCTAAGTGTTGATTTTACGGCTGTTTAGTTCGGCGAAGTGTGAATTGGTTCCGCCGGAATTCAAAAAATGTTGCTATGCACAATTCAAAAATAGCTGCCGATTCTCGTCCTGACAAGTCAAGTGTTGCTGCGGTGCAACGGGCTCATGCCTGAGCCGTGGCGTTCCGCCCGGCGGAAGCTCGCTGCGCCGTGCCGGTCTACAATGCGGTCCTCACGAAGGAACGCCGATGTCCAACCTGCTTGCCAATCTCAACTCCGAACAACTGCAGGCCGTCACCCTGCCGTCGCAACACGCGCTGATCCTGGCTGGTGCCGGCTCGGGCAAGACGCGTGTGCTGACGACCCGCATCGCGTGGCTGATCCAGTCGGGCCAAGTCGACCCCGCGGGCATCCTCGCGGTGACCTTCACCAACAAGGCGGCCAAGGAGATGCTGGCCCGGCTGTCCACGATGCTGCCGGTCAGTACCCGCGGCATGTGGATCGGCACCTTCCATGGCCTGGCAAACCGCCTGCTGCGCGCCCATCACCGGGATGCAGGGCTGCCGCAGCTGTTCCAGATTCTCGATTCGGGCGACCAGCTTGCCGCCATCAAGCGCCTGCTGAAGACGCTCAACGTCGACGACGAGAAATTCCCGCCGCGCGAACTGCAGCACTTCATCAACGGCCAAAAGGAAGCCGGCAACCGGCCGCACGCGGTCGAGGCCTGGGACGACTACACCCGCCAGCGGGTACAGCTGTTTCAGGAGTATGAAACGCAGTGCCAGCGCGAGTCTGTTGTGGATTTTGCGGAGTTGCTGCTGCGCAGCTACGAGTTGCTGGAGCGTAACGAACCGCTGCGCCGCCACTACCAGCGCCGCTTCCGCCACATCCTGGTCGACGAGTTCCAGGACACCAACCGCCTGCAGTACCGCTGGCTGAAGCTCTTTGCCGACGAGGGGCGCGAGGGCGGTGCGGCGATGTTCTGCGTCGGCGACGACGACCAGAGCATCTATCGTTTCCGCGGCGCCGAAGTCGGCAACATGCGCGACTTCGAACGCGAGTTCCGGGTGCAGAACGTGATCCGCCTGGAGCAGAACTACCGCTCGCACAGCAACATCCTGGACGCCGCCAACGCGATCATCCGGCACAACAGCAACCGCCTGGGCAAGAACCTGTGGACCGACCAGGGCGCGGGCGAGCCGATCCGCGTGTTCGAGGCCTTCTCGGACGGCGACGAGGCGCGCTGGATCGTCGAGGAGATCCAGTCGCTGGTGCGCGATGGCGCGCTGAGGAGCGAGACCGCGTTGCTGTACCGCTCCAACGCGCAGTCGCGGGTGCTCGAGCATCAGCTCTTCTCGGCCGGCATCCCCTACCGTGTGTATGGCGGCCTGCGCTTCTTCGAGCGCCAGGAGGTCAAGCACGCGCTCGCCTACCTGCGCCTGATTGCCAACCCCGATGACGACACGTCCTTCGCGCGGGTGGTGAACTTTCCCACCCGCGGCATCGGCGCGCGTTCGCTGGAGGTGCTGACCGATGCGGCGCGCGTCTACAACACCAGCCTGTATGCGACGGTGCCGCATCTCACCGGCAAGCCCGGCACTTCGCTGGCGCAGTTCGTGCGCCTGGTCGAGGACCTGCGCCGCGACACCGCCAGCCTGCCGCTGCCCGAGCTGGTCGACCACGTGCTCGACCTCAGCGGCCTGCGCGGGCACTACAAGGCCGACAAGGAAGGCCGCGAGCGCCTGGAGAACCTGGACGAACTGATCAACGCTGCGGCGAACTTCCTCGCCGAGTCGCAGGCCGATGCGGATGCGCTGGCGCAGCCCCACGCGCTGCTGGCGGACTTCCTCGCCCACGCTTCGCTCGAGGCCGGCGACCACCAGGCCGACCAGGGCGCGGATGCGGTGCAACTGATGACGGTGCACGCGGCCAAGGGCCTGGAGTTCAACGTGGTGTTCCTGTCCGGGCTGGAGGAGGGCCTGTTCCCGCACGAGAACAGCATCCTCGAGACCGATGGCCTGGAGGAGGAACGCCGGCTGATGTACGTGGCGGTCACCCGTGCGCGCGAGCGGCTGTACCTGAGCTTCGCGCAGAGCCGCATGCTGCACGGGCAGACGCGCTACAACCTGCGCTCGCGCTTCCTGGAGGAGATCCCGGCGGAGCTGACCAAGTGGCTGACCCCGCCGAACCCGCGCTCGGCGGCGGGGGGCGCGATGGGCGGCATGGGCGGGGGCTACTTCAAGCCTTCATCCGCGTCGCAGGTGCAGCGTGCGCCGCGACCGACCTTCGCCACGCTGCCCAACGGTCTGCGCATCGGGCAGTCGGTCAGCCACGCGAAGTTCGGCCAGGGCGTGATCGTCGCCGCCGAGGGCAGCGGCGCGGACGCCAAGGTGCAGATCAACTTCGGCCCCGCCGGCGTCAAATGGCTGCTGCTGGCGGTGGCGAAGCTGGAGCCGGTGTAAGCCCGGCTCGGCCGGCTCAGTTCAGGCGCCGTAGGTGCGCGCCAGGGTGTCATGCAGTGCGACGAACTCCTGCGACAGCTTGTGCTTCGGGTCGAGATGGATCATCGGCTTCGCCTGCTCGTGTGACTCCTTGATCTTCACCGAGGCTGACAGGTAGGGCTGCAGCACCGGCAGGCCCTCGTCGACCAGTTCCTGCACCACCTTCTGCGGCAGGCTGGCGCGCGGCTGGAACTGGTTGACCACGATGCCCTCGACCTGCAGGTCGCGGTTGTGGTCCGACTTGATCTCCTGCACGTTCTCGAGCAGCGAATACAGCGCCTTGCGCGAGAACTCGTCGCAGTCGAAGGGAATCAGGCAGGTGTCGGCGGCGATCAGTGCCGAGCGGGTGAAGAAATTGAGTGCCGGCGGCGTGTCGATGAACACGCAGTCGTATTCCGAGGCCAGTTCGTTGAGCGCGTCGCGCAGCTTGTAGATCTTGTAGCGCGATTCGAGCTTGCTCTGAAGTTCCTCGAGCAAGGGATGCGAGGGCATCACGTGCAGGCGCTCGAACGGCGTGGCGACGACGAACTCCTCGGTGGCGCGCGGGTTGAGCTTGAAATTGAGCGTCTGGTCGAAGAAGTCCGCCAGCGTGGCCTCGAGGTCATCGACGGCTGCCCCCAGCAGGTACTGGGTCGAGTTGCCCTGCGGGTCGAGGTCGATCACCAGGGTGCGCTTGCCCTGTTGCGCACTGATCGCTGCCAGATTGCAGGTAATCGTCGATTTGCCGACGCCGCCTTTCTGATTGAATACCACACGTCGCATGCTTCACTCCCTCCGTCCGAGTCCGCATTCTGCCAAAAATGCGCTCCCAGAAGGGGTTTCACGCTGCAGCCGGCCGTCATCGCACGTGCCAAAGCAGGGTGGCTGCGCTAAACTTCCGCGACGTCAATCGAGGGTAAACCCGATGCCCGCAGCGGACCGAGGCGTGGCGTACAGACCGACAACAACAAACGTCCGCAACGATCGAATCGCGCCCGCACGTCCCGGGTGGTGCGCGGCAGGTGGGCTTGGCGCCCATTTCAATCAATAAGACACACCTCATTTGCACGAGGGGAGAACACATGGATCAGGATTTCATCGCCGCAGCGCTCGACTATCACCGGTCGCCGACGCGGGGCAAGATCTCGGTCGTTCCCACCAAGGGGCTGACCAACCAGCGCGATCTCGCGCTTGCCTACTCACCGGGCGTGGCCGCTGCGTGCGATGCCATCGTCGCCGATCCGGCCGAAGCCTTCGAGCTCACCAGCCGCGGCAATCTCGTCGCGGTGGTGACCAACGGTACGGCGGTGCTGGGCCTGGGCAACATCGGGCCGCTGGCGTCCAAGCCGGTGATGGAAGGCAAGGGCTGCCTGTTCAAGAAGTTCGCCAACATCGACGTGTTCGACATCGAGCTGGCCGAGAACGACCCGGACAAGCTGATCGAGATCATCGCCGCGCTGGAACCCACGCTGGGCGGCATCAACCTCGAGGACATCAAGGCGCCCGAATGCTTCTACATCGAGCAGAAGCTGCGCGAGCGCATGAAGATTCCGGTCTTCCACGATGACCAGCACGGCACGGCCATCATCTCGGCCGCCGGCCTGATCAATGGCCTGAAGGTCGTGGGCAAGGACATCGACAAGGTCAGGCTGGTGTGCTCGGGCGCAGGCGCCGCGGCCATCGCCTGCCTCGACCTGATGGTCAGCGTCGGCATGAAGCGCGAGAACATCACCGTCTGCGACTCCAAGGGCGTCATCTACGAAGGCCGCGAGGCCAACATGGAGCCGACCAAGGCCCGTTACGCGCAGAAGACCGCGGCGCGCACGCTGGGTGAGGTCATCGAGGGGGCCGACGTCTTCCTCGGCCTGTCGACGGCCGGCGTGCTGAAGCCCGAGATGGTCGCGAAGATGGCCGACAAGCCGCTGATCTTCGCGCTTGCCAACCCGAACCCCGAGATCCTGCCGGCCGACGCCAAGGCGGTTCGCCCGGACTGCGTGATCGCGACCGGCCGCTCCGACTTCCCGAACCAGGTCAACAACGTCCTGTGCTTCCCCTTCATCTTCCGCGGCGCGCTGGATGTGGGTGCGACCACGATCAACGAGGAGATGAAGCTCGCCTGCGTCAAGGCGATTGCCGAGCTGGCCGAGGCGGAGGCGAGCGACATCGTCGCCAGCGCCTATGGTGGCCAGGAGCTGAGCTTTGGCCCCGAGTACATCATCCCCAAGCCCTTCGATCCGCGCCTGATCGTCAAGATCGCGCCCGCGGTGGCGAAGGCGGCGATGGACTCCGGCGTGGCGACCAAGCCGATCGAGGACTTCGACGCCTACGTGTCCAGCCTCAACGCCTTCGTCTACCAGTCCGGCATCGTCATGAAGCCGGTGTTCTCCGCCGCAAAGGCGGTGCCGGACGAGCACAAGCGCGTGATCTACGCCGAGGGCGAGGACGAGCGCGTGCTGCATGCGGTGCGCGTGGTGCTGGACGAGGGCGTTGCCCGTCCGATCCTGATCGGCCGTCCCGAAGTCATCGAGATGCGGATCAAGAAGATCGGCCTGAACCTGAAGCCGGGCCGCGATTTCGAGGTCGTCAATCCCGAGTCCGATCCGCGTTACCGCGAGCTGTGGACCGAGTACTACAAGCTGATGGGCCGCGACGGCGTCACGCCCGACCTCGCCAAGGCCAGGATCCGTCGTGACACGACGCTGATCGGCGTCATGCTGCTGCGCCGTGGCGACGCGGACGCGCTGGTGTGCGGCACCTTCGGCACCTACGAGTACCACCTCAAGCAGGTCGCCGACGTGATCGGCCTCGCGCCCGGCGCCAAGCAGTTCGCCGCGATGAACCTGCTGATGCTGACCAAGCGGATGCTGGCCGTGACCGACACCTATGTGAACGAGAACCCGAGCGCGGAGGAAGTCGCCGAGATCGCGCGCATGGCGGCCGAGGAACTGCGTCGCTTTGGCATCGAGCCCAACGTCGCGCTGTTGTCGCACTCCAGCTTCGGCAGCTCCAACTCGGCTTCGGCGCGCAAGATGCGTCGTGCCTGCGAGATCCTCCACGAAACCGCGCCCGACCTGAACGTGGATGGCGAGATGCACGGCGACGCCGCGCTGTCCGAGGAGATCCGCGACAATTTGCATCCCGATTCGCGCCTCAAGGGCGAGGCCAACCTGCTGGTGATGCCGAACCTCGACGCCGCCAACATCTCCTTCAACCTGATGAAGATGGCCAACGGCGACGGCGTGTCGATCGGTCCCATCCTGCTCGGGGCGGCCAAGCCGGTTCACATCCTGACCCCGTCGGCGACCGTGCGCCGTCTGGTCAACATCACCGCGCTGGCGGTGGTGGATGCGCAGGAGGCACGGGCGCGCTGAGCGCTGCCGGCGTGCCGCCCGCCGCGGGCGGCCGCCGACACGAATCCTCACCAACCCGGGAACGGGCAGCCCTTATCATGGCTGCCCGTTTTCCATTGCTTGTCGAGAAAATGCACATTTCGTCGATCTGCCGTCGCGCGCTCGTCCTGACCGGGCTGCTGGCATCCATGCCGGCCATGGCCTCCGCCTGGCTGCTGGCCTCACCGGAACCCCGGGTGGTGCCGGGCAGCAGCTTCAGCGTGGTGGTGATCGGCCTGCCGGGGGGCGCCGATCTGCCCGAGCGACTGCCGGCCCAGATCGAGTTGCCCGATGGCGGGCCGCGGATTGCGCTCGAACTGGTCGCGGCTGCGCCGACCGACGAGCGCGCCCAGCAGCGGCGCTATGTCGGACGCTGGCCGGAGGAGGTGCTCGGCTTTGCGACGCTGTCGCTGGTGGATGCAGCGTCCGCCCGAATCGTGCTCGATGCGGGTGCGGCAAGTCGTACGCCGTTGCAGACCGCGCAGTCGGGTACGGTGGCGTCGCGCGGCTATGTGATACCGGCGGCAGCGGCCTCGGGCCCGGCGGTCGAGGCCTCGGCGCTGGGTTTCCACGAGCCGATGTATTTCCTCGTCGGGGGCGAGGATCCGGTCTCTGCCCGCTTCCAGTTCAGCTTCCGCTACCGCCTGTTCGACGACCACGGCGTGGTGGGCGAGCATTTCCCGGTGGCGCGCGGGCTGTACTTCGGTTTCACACAGACTTCGCTGTGGGACCTGCAGTCCGACTCCAAGCCCTTCCGCGATTCCAGCTTCCGCCCCTCGCTGTTCTACCGCTGGCGGCTGTCCGATCCCGAGCGCGGCGGCTTCGTCGCCCTGTCGGGCGGCTACGAGCATGAGTCGAACGGCAAGGACGACGAATCATCGCGCAGCATCGACACGCTGTTCCTGAAGGCGGAAGGTCGCTACTACCTCGAGGACGGCGTCACCTACTTCGGTATCGAGCCCAAGGTCTGGAGCTATCTCGACCGCGCGGACAATCCGGACATCGCGCGCTACCGCGGCTATGCGGAACTCGGCCTGCGGCTCGGGCGTGAGGACGGGCTGATGCTGACCTCCTTGCTGCGCCGGGGAACGGCCGGCAAGATGCGTCGCCAGTTCGATCTTTCCTATCCCCTGCGCCGCAGCGTTTTCTCGGGCGTCGGCGCCTTCGCCCACCTGCAGTACCTGAGCGGCTACGGCGAGACCCTGCTCGATTACAACGAGAAGAGCGACGGCCAGTGGCGCATCGGCTTCTCGCTGGTGCGCTGAGACGGCGAGACGCCGATCCGACCCCAACCGAATCAAGGAGACAGAGATGATCCATGCAATCCGCTTCCACCGCACGGGTGGCCCCGAAGTGCTGCAGTGGGAGGCCGTCGAGCTGCCGGCACCGGCCGCTGGCGAGGTCCGCGTGCGTCACCATGCGGTGGGTCTGAACTTCATCGACACCTATCACCGCAGCGGGCTGTATCCGCTGCCGCTGCCTTCAGGGCTCGGCATGGAAGGCGCCGGGGTGGTCGAGGCGGTGGGCGAGGGCGTGACCGAACTGCAGGTCGGCGACCGCGTCGCCTATACCAGCGGGCCGCTCGGGGCCTACGCCGAGGCGCGCAACATCGAGGCGCGTCACCTCGTACGCCTGCCGGAGGCGATCACCTTCGAGCAGGGCGCGGCGATGATGCTCCAGGGGGTCACGGCCCATTACCTGCTGCACAGCACCTACCCGGTGCAGGCGGGCGAGACCATCCTGGTCCATGCCGCGGCCGGCGGGGTCGGCTCGATCCTGGTGCAGTGGGCGAAGCTGCTCGGCGCCACCGTCATCGGCACCGTTGGCAACGACGACAAGGCCGTGCAGGCGAAGGCGCTGGGCTGCGACCACGTGATCGTCTATTCGCGCGAGCGCTTTCCGGAGCGGGTGCGCGAGCTGACGGCGGGCAAGGGCGTGGCGGCGGTGTACGACTCGGTCGGCCGCGATACCTTCCTCGATTCCGTGTCCTGCCTGCAGCGGCGCGGCATGATGGTGAGCTTCGGCAATGCGACCGGCCCGGTGGCGCCGTTCGATTGTGCGCTGCTGGCGCGCTCGGGGTCTGTCTACGTGACCCGTCCTGGCTTGCTGGACTACATCGCCACGCGTGAAGAACTGACGCAACGCTGCACCGACCTGTTCGAGGTCGTCGGCTCGGGCCGGGTGCGCATCGCGATCAACCAGCGCTACGCATTGAAGGATGCAGCGCAGGCGCACCGCGACCTCGAAGGGCGCAGGACCACAGGCTCGACCATCCTGCTGCCCTGAGTCTCCGTCGCCGGGCGACTCGCGCCGCGCTGGTGATCCGGCCGGCGCGATCGCACGGCCGCCGAGCGGTGGCATGACCGTGCCTGCCGCCGTCGCGCCGGTGAAGATGGGCGAGCTCGGGTAAAATTCGGCGCATGATTGCCGACCCGAATTCTTCCTCCCTTACGCCGCATCAGCCGCGCTTCGTCCATCTTCGCCTTCACTCCGAGTTCTCGATCACCGACGGCATCGTCCAGATCGACCAAGCCGTTGCGGCCGCTGCCGATGATGGCATGCCGGCGCTCGGCATCTCCGACCTCGCCAACCTTTTTGGCATGGTCAAGTTCTACAAGACCGCCCGCGGCAAGGGCGTCAAGCCGGTCGTCGGTGTCGATGCCTGGATCCAGAACGAAGCCGAGCGCGACAAGCCCCACCGCGTCCTGCTGATCTGCAAGAACCGCGTGGGCTATGGCCAGCTATGCGAACTGCTGACACGCGCCTATCTCGACAACAAGTACCGCGGCCGTGCCGAGATGCGGCGCGAGTGGTTTGAGAACGGCGCCGCCAGTGAGCTCTTGTGCCTGTCGGGCGCGATGCACGGCGACATCGGCGTGGCGATTGCCGCGGGCAATCGCGAGCTGGCAGCACAACTCGCGGCCGACTGGTCGCGGCTGTTTCCCGATGCGTTCTACCTCGAGATCCAGCGCGCAGGCCATCCGGGTACCGAGGCGTACATCCGTCACGCGCTCGATATCGCCGGCGAACTGGGGATTCCGGTGGTGGCGACCCACCCCGTGCAATTCCTCAAGCGCGAGGACTTCCGGGCGCACGAGGCGCGGGTGTGCATCGCCCAGGGCTATGTGCTGGCCGACAAGCGCCGGCCGCGCGACTTCACCGAGGAGCAGTACCTCAAGAGCCAGGCAGAGATGTGCGAGCTGTTCGCCGACATCCCCGAGGCGCTCGAGAACGCGGTCGAGATCGCCCGCCGTTGCTCGCTGACGGTGCAGTTGGGCAAGAACTTCCTGCCGCTGTTTCCGACGCCGGAAGGCATGACGCTGGACGACTTCCTGGTGCAGGAGGCCAAGGCCGGCCTCGAGAAACGTCTCGTACAACTCTATCCCCAACCCGAGGAGCGCGAGAAGCAACGTCCTCGCTACGAGGAACGGCTCAAGTTCGAGACCGACACCATCATCCAGATGGGCTTCCCCGGCTACTTCCTGATCGTTGCCGACTTCATCCGCTGGGGCAAGAAGAACGGCGTGCCGGTTGGTCCGGGCCGCGGCTCGGGCGCCGGCTCGCTGGTGGCCTATTCGCTCGACATCACCGACCTCGACCCGCTGGAGTACGCGCTGCTGTTCGAGCGCTTCCTGAACCCGGAGCGGGTGTCGATGCCCGACTTCGACATCGACTTCTGCCAGGACAACCGTTACCGCGTCATCGAGTACGTGCGCGAGCGTTACGGCAAGGAGGCGGTGAGCCAGATCGCCACCTTCGGCACGCTGGCCTCCAAGGCCGTGGTGCGCGACGTCGGCCGGGTGCTCGACATGCCCTATGGCCTGTGCGACCGCCTGTCCAAGCTGATCCCGATCGAAGGGGCCAAGCCCGTCTCGCTGAACAAGGCCTACGAGATGGAGCCGCAGATCGGCGAGATGATGAAGGACGGCAACGACGGCGAGGCCGTCCAGACCCTGTGGGGCTTGGCGCAGCCGCTCGAGGGCCTGACCCGCGGCGTCGGCATGCACGCCGGCGGCGTGCTGATCGCGCCGGGCAAGCTCACCGACTTCTGCCCGCTGTACATCGCCGATGGCGACGACGCCACGCCGGTGTCGCAGTTCGACAAGGACGACGTGGAAGCCGTCGGCCTGGTGAAGTTCGACTTCCTCGGCCTGCGCAACCTCACCATCATCGAGCTGGCGCTGGAATACATCGCGCGCATGACCGGCAGCCGGCCCGACCTGATGAGCCTGGGCTTCGAAGACCCGGCCGCCTACCAGATCCTGAAGGACGCCAACACCACGGCGATCTTCCAGGTCGAATCGGACGGCATGAAGAAGCTGCTCAAGAAGCTCGCCCCGGACCGCTTCGAGGACATCATCGCGGTGCTCGCGCTCTACCGGCCGGGCCCGCTGGGTTCGGGCATGGTGGACGACTTCATCCTGCGCAAGAAGGGCCAGCAGGAGATCGACTACTTCCACCCCGACCTGAAAGCCTGCCTGGAGCCGACCTACGGCGTCATCGTGTATCAGGAACAGGTGATGCAGATCTCCCAGATCATCGGGGGCTACACCCTGGGCGGCGCCGACATGCTGCGGCGCGCGATGGGCAAGAAGAAGCCCGAGGAGATGGCCAAGCACCGCGCCACCATCGCCGAGGGCGCCAAGCAGAAGGGCTACGATCCGGCGCTGGCCGAGCAGCTCTTCGATCTGATGACCAAGTTCGCGGAGTACGGCTTCAACAAGTCGCACACCGCCGCCTACGCGGTCGTCACCTACCACACCGCCTGGCTCAAGGCCCATCACTGCGCGGCCTTCATGGCGGCGACGATGTCGTCCGACCTGGACAACACCGATACCGTCAAGATCTTCTACGAGGACACGGTCGCCAACGGCATCGCGGTGCTGCCGCCGGACGTGAATGAATCGGACTACCGCTTCGTGCCGGTGGACCGCAAGACGATCCGCTACGGCCTGGGCGCGGTGAAGGGGGTGGGCGAGCCGGCGGTGCGGGCGATCCTGGCGGCACGCGAGAAGGCGGGGGCCTTCCGCGATCTGTTCGAGTTCTGCGAGCGCGTCGACCGGCGCATGGTTAACCGCCGCGTCATCGAGGCGCTGATCCGCGCTGGCGCGATGGACACGCTGTCCGGCCACCAGGGCTTGGACCGCGCCCAGCTGATGGCCACCGTTGCGCTGGCGATGGAGGCGGCCGAGCAGGCTGCAGCGAATGCGATGCAGGGCGGGCTGTTCGACCTGATGCCGGACGCTGCGGGCGCAGCGCCTGCATTCGCGAAGATCCGGCCGTGGACCGAGCGCGAGCGGCTGAAGGAAGAGAAGCTCGCGATCGGCTTCTTCCTGTCGGGCCATCCTTTCAACAGCTTCAAGGGCGAGGTGCGCCGCTTCGTACGCCGCACGCTGGCGCAGATCGAGCCCTCGCGCGACATCACCATGCTGGCAGGCGTGGTCATGGAGACGCGGACCAAGATGGGTAACCGCGGCAAGATGGCCTTCGTGCTGCTCGATGACGGCACCCAGCCGCGTGAGGTGATGGTCTATTCCGAAGTGCTGGACGCCAACCGCGGCAAGATCGTCACCGACGAAGTGCTGGTGGTCGAGGCCAAGGTCAGCAACGACGAGTTCTCGGGGGGCTTGCGCATCATCGCCGACCGCCTGCTGACGCTGGGCGAGGCGCGGAGCCGTTTTGCGCGCGCGCTGCAGCTGCGCATCAATGGCGAGGTCGGGGCGGGCGGAGGCGCGGCTGCGACAGCCGGCAAGCTGCAGACCTTGCTCGAGCCTTTCCGTGAAGGTGGCTGCCCGATCCGGGTGACGTATCGCAACGCCGCGGCCGAGGCCGACCTGCCCTTCGGCGACGGATGGCGCGTGCGGCTGGACGACGCCTTGCTGGAAAGCCTGCGCGAATGGTTGCCGCCCGAGTCGGTGGAGGTGATCTACCCCTGAAGCTGCAGGCGCAGCGTCAGGGGCGCGTTTCGATCCGGTCGGCGTTGCACACGGGGCACGCGGGCGGCACCTGCATGAGCGGCGTGCCCCGGGCGCGCAGCGCCGCATCGACCAGGCTGAAGACCTCGTTGCGGCAGACCGGCTCGCGGTCGTGCTGCGGCACCCAGTATTTCACTTGGTAGGTGACGCCCTGCGGGCCGTAATTCACCACCTGTACCTCGGGTGTCTTTTCGCCGACGATGTTCTCGGCCTGCTGCAGGGCCTCGAGGATCAGCGCCTTGGCGTCGGCCACCGCCAGGGTCACCGGCAGGGTGAGTTCGGCATGGTCGCGGTACTCCTTGCGTGGCGCGCTGAAATTGGTGATGCGCTGGCGCGAGATCTGGCTGTTGGGCAGGATCACATAGGTGCTGTCGCGGGTGACCAGTCGTGTCGTCCGCCAGCCGATCTCCTGTACCCGGCCCTGGGCCAGGGTCTCGATCCGCACCCAGTCGCCCATGCGGAACGGCGCCTCGATCCCGAGGGCGATGCCCGACAGCGTGTCCGCGACCACGTTGCGGATGGCAAAGCCGAGCACCGCCAGCACCAGGCCCGAGCCGGTGAGAATGCCCGACAGGTCCTGGCGGAACAGCAATGACAGGGAGACCAGCAGCGCCAGCGCGTACAGGAACACCCTGAGCAGATCGAGCAGCACCTTGGGCACCGGCCTGTGCCCCTTGCGGCGTTGCGAAAGCCGCGCAGCCGCCAGCGAATGCATGAGATGGGCGCCGGTGAACGTCGCCAGGGCGATGGCCGCGTTGCGCACTGCGTCGGACCATCCCTCCAGGGCAAGGCCCGGCGGCAGCAAGCCCAGCAGCGGCTCCGCGAACACGGCCGTCAGTACCAGCAGGACGAAACCGGTTGCGTTGCGCAGCCAGGGCGCAGACTCGGGAACCTTCATGACGCCCCTTTCGATGAAGTGAAAGGCGATTGAATGCCTTTTGTTTTCAGAGGCTTGGCATTATAGCAGGACGCCGGGCGGGCGGCGTGGGCGCTCCGGCGTCAGGGGCGCTCAGCACGTGGGCCGTTGTTCGAAGCCTTCGGTCGGTTCCTCGTCGGCCGTACTGATCTCGATGCGCAGCACCTGGGCCTTCGGCGGGCCGATCTGCGCCCAATCGATGAATGCGTCGATCGCGGCTTGCAGGCCGATGACCAAGGCTTCCACGCTGCCGTCGTGACGGTTGCGCACCCACCCGCGCAGGCCCAGCCGATGGGCTTCGGCCTGCGCGCTGGCGCGATACCACACCCCTTGCACCCGCCCCTGGATGCTCAGGTGGCGGGCGACGATCTCGATGTCCTCGTCTTCAGGCATAGGCGATCTCCGGGTTCTGGCCGCTGAGCCACTGGGCGCGCAGCAGCGCGTCGGTGATGTTGGCGGTGACGTTCTCGTCACCGAGGCGCTCCATGAAGCCGGAACGGAACACCAGCGAGCCGGGCTGCGAGTTCAGACCGCACAGGATGAGGTGCGCGCCGCGTTTCTGCAGGTTGCGGTGCAGGGTCTGCAGGATGTCGAGGCCGGTGGTGTCGAGGCTGATGACCTTGTCCAGGTCGAGGATCACCACGTCCGGGTGGCCGTCCTGCATCAGCAGCAGGTTCTCCAGCTTGTTGGCAGCGCCGAAGAACAGGCTGCCGAACAGCTTGTAGGCGAGGATGCGGGGGGTGCCGTCCTCACGGCTCATCGCCTCGGTGCCGTAATGTTCCTCCAGCGGCACACGCTCGATGCGGGTCAGGTCCGACATGCGGTAAATGAAGAACAGGCTCGCCAGCACCATGCCCAGTTCCACCGCGAGCGTCAGGTCGAACACCACGGTGACGAAGAAGGTGCCAAGCAGGATCGTGCGGTAGTTCAGCGAGTAGCGCGCCAGTTCGCTGGGCGCGAAGGCATGCCACTCGCCCATGTTGATCGCGACGATGACGACGATGGCCGACAGCGTGGCGAGCGGGATGGCGCTGGCCAGCGGCGCCAGCGCGAGGACGATGGCCAGCAGCACGCCGGCGTGCAGGATGCCGGCGACCGGCGTGTGGCCCCCGCTGCGGATGTTGGTCGCGGTGCGGGCGATGGCGCCGGTGGCGGCGAAGCCGCCGAACAGCGGTGCGGCGACGTTGGCAATGCCTTGCGCCATGAGTTCCTGGTTGGGGTCGTGGCGGTCGTCGATCTGGCTGTCGGCGACGCGGGCCGACAACAGCGACTCGATCGCCCCCAGCAGCGCGATGGTGATGGCGGGCGTGACCAGCTTGCCCAGCGTGCCGAGGCTGAGTTCCGGCAGGCCGATGCTGGGCAGTTCCTGCGGGATGCCGCCGAAGCGGCTGCCGATGGTATCCACCGGAAGCGCGAACAGGGCATTGAGCGCCGTCATGATGATCAGCACCGCCAGCGGGCCGGGCAGGCGCGCCATCCAGGGCACCTTCCTGGCCTGCCGGTTCCAGGCCAGCAGCACGGCGAGCGACGCGAGGGCAACGGCAACGGTCGGCAGGTCGATCGTCGGCAACGCGGCCCACAGCGCGTCCATCTTGGCGAAGAACTCGCCGGGCAGGTTGTCGATCTCGAGGCCGAGGAAGTCCTTGATCTGCGAGATGAAGATGACGACCGCGATGCCGTTGGTGAAGCCGATGACGACCGACAGCGGGATGAAGCGGATCATGTTGCCCAGCCGCAGCGCACCCATCGCGAACAGCAGCACGCCGGACATCATCGTTGCGATCAGCAGGTTCTGCACGCCGTGGTCGGCGACGATGGCGTAGATGATCGGGATGAAGGCGCCGGTCGGGCCGCCGATCTGCACGCGCGAGCCGCCCAGCAGCGAGATGAGCAGCCCGGCGACGATGGCGGTCCAGATGCCGGCGGTGGGGGACATGCCCGAGGCGATGGCGAAGGCCATTGCCAGCGGTAGCGCGAGCACGCCGACGGTGATGCCGGCGGACAGGTCCTGCGTGAATCCGGCCCGGCCGTAGCCGGGCAGGGTGTCTAGGAGTTTGGGTCGGAACTGGATCTTCATGCTGTCTCCGCTTCGAATCGGGATGCGTTTCGTGCGGCCGCCCGGCTGGGCGGCATCAGGGAGACAGCCGCCCTCGACCTGCGCGATGCAGGATGATCCAGCGTTTCGAGGGCGTCAGCGGCATGGCCTCAGGGTTCCAGTGCCCGCGTGTGATTCAGCATGTCACTTCACCCGCATGCCCGGTTCGGCGCCCGCATCCGGCGACAGAATGTAGAGGCCACCGGTCTTGCCTTCCGGGTCGGAGGCGGCCAGCACCATGCCTTCGCTCATGCCGAACTTCATCTTGCGTGGCGCGAGGTTGGCAACCATCACCGTCGTGCGTCCGATCAGCGTTGCCGGGTCGTAGGCCGACTTGATGCCGGCGAACACCTGGCGCGGCTTGGCGTTGCCGGCCTCGTCGGTCTCGCCGATGTCGAGTTGCAGGCGGATCAGCTTGTCGGCACCTTCGACGTGCTCCGCGTTGACGATGCGGGCGATGCGCAGGTCGACCTTGGTGAAGTCGTCGATCGAGATGTGGGGCGACGCCGTCTCGGCCGCCTGCGCGGTGTGCTGCTGCTTCTCGGCGTGGCGCTGCTGGGAGGAGGCCGCCTTGGCGTCCTTCGTCGGGGCAGCGGCCGGCGCGAGCGATTCGCGGTTGGCCTCGAGCAGGGCGTCGATCTGCTTGCGCTCGACGCGGGTCATCAGGTGGCTGTAGGCCTGGATGTCGTGGCCGGCGGGCAGCGCTGCCCATTCACCCTGCCAGTCCATTGCGGGGATGGCGAGGAAGGCCTCGACCTGCGCGGCCAGCGCCGGCAGCACCGGCTTGAGATAGCGGGTGAGGTCGCGGAACATCGTCAGCGCGGTGCTGCACACGGCATGCAGGTGGGCCTCCTGGCCTTCCTGCTTGGCGAGTTCCCACGGCTTGTGGTCGTTGACGTACTGATTGGCGACGTCGGCCAGCCGCATGATCTCGCGCAGTGCGCGGCTGTAGTCGCGCTCGTCATAGGCGGCGGCGATGCGGCCTTCGGTCCAGGCCGCGGCGAACTCGGCACAGGCGGCGGCATCGACCGCGCCCAGCTTGCCGTCGAAGCGCTTGCCGATGAAGCCGGCGCAGCGGCTGGCGATGTTCACGAACTTGCCGACGAGGTCGGAGTTCACCTTGGCGATCATGTCGTCGAGGTTGAGGTCGACGTCTTCCATGGTGCCGTTGGATTTGCCCGCGAAGTAGTAGCGCAGCCACTCGGGGTTGAGCTTCTGCGCGATGTAGGAGTGCGCGGTGATGAAGGTGCCGCGGCTCTTGCTCATCTTGGCGCCGTCCACGGTGAGGAAGCCGTTGACGCACAGTTGGCTCGGCGTGTTGTAGCCGGCGAACTTCAGCATCGCCGGCCAGAACAGGGCGTGGAAATAGAGGATGTCCTTGCCGATGAAGTGCACCATCTCGGTGCCGGCTGCGGCGGCGCGGGCGGCGTCGGTGTAGTCCTCGACGGCAATCGCCTCGCCGGCGGCGGCGCGCTTCTCTGCGAGGTTGCGGAAACTGGCGAGGTAGCCGATCGGCGCGTCAAGCCAGACGTAGAAGTACTTGCCCGGCGCGCCCGGGATCTCGAAGCCGAAGTAGGGTGCGTCGCGCGAGATGTCCCAGTCCGAGAGCTTGTTCTCGCCTTCCTCGCCCAGCCACTCCTTCATCTTGTTGGCCGCTTCCGCCTGCAGGCGGCGTTCGCCAGCGGCGTTGGTGCCGTGCGTCCATTCGCGCAGGAAGGCGACCGCGCGCTCGTCCGACAGGCGGAAGAAGTAGTGCTCCGAGGTCTTCAGCACCGGTTTGGCGCCGGACACCGCGGAGTAGGGGTTCTTGAGCTCGGTGGGGGCGTAGGCGGCGCCGCAGGCCTCGCAGTTGTCGCCGTACTGGTCGGCTGCGCCGCACTTGGGGCACTCGCCCTTGATGAAGCGGTCGGGGAGGAACATCTCCTTGACCGGATCGTAGTACTGCTCGATCGAGCGTGTGTCGATGAGCCCGCCGCTCTTCAGCTTGCCGTAGATGTCCTCGGCGTAGAAGCGGTTCTCGGCGCTGTGCGTGGAGTGGTAATTGTCGAAGGCGACGCCGAAGGCGGTGAAGTCACGCAGGTGTTCGCCATGTACGCGGTTGATGAGCTGCTCGGGCGTCAGGCCTTCCTTCTCGGCGCGCAGCATGACCGGCGTGCCGTGGGTGTCGTCCGCACAGACGTAGTGCACCGAATGGCCTCGCATGCGCTGGTAGCGGACCCAGATGTCGGCCTGGATGTAGCCCACCAGGTGGCCGAGGTGGATGTCGCCATTGGCGTAGGGCAGGGCGTTGGTGACGAGAATCTTGCGGGGCATGGTCTGTTCGGCGCGAATCAAAGGATGCAAGTTTAACAAAGCGCAGGCAGGGCCGCCCCGCCGCTTGCGGGCATGCCCACTTCGGCCAGGGCACGCCATGCGGCATCAGTCAGGGCGTTGCACGCAGCAGCAGTTCGACGCGCCGGTTGCGCGCGCGCCCCTCTTCGGTGGCGTTGCCGGTGAGCGGGTCCGCCTCGCCACGGCCGTCGGCGGTGAGGCGCTCGGGCGCCACGCCACGCGTGGCCAGGTAGGCGACGACCGCTTCGGCGCGGTCGATCGACAGGCGCAGATTGATCATCTCGCTGCCCTGGCTGTCGGTGTGGCCGACGACCTTGATCGCGACGCCCGCCTCGCTGGCCAGGGAGGGCGCGATCGTGTCGAGTGCAGAGGCAAGCGAGGGGCGGATCACGGTGCTGCCGGAGGCGAAGCCGTCGGCCACCGGGATCTCGATCTTGAGGCCCTGCGCGTCGCCCGCGCCGACGGTGACGCCGGGAGCGTTGCGCGTTGCCTCGTTGAGCGTCTGGCGCAGGCGCGTCCAGTCGGGGGTGGGCGCAGGCTCGCGCACCAGGGCGTGGCGGTGGATCGGGTCGTCGGCTGCAGGAAGGACAGCCGAGGCGTCGGGCGTGCCCGGCGTGGCGCAGGCGGACATCAGCACTGCCGCGACGACGGGGGCAAGGAGCGACAGGTGGGGACGAAGGTTCATTGCAGCAGTTGATTCGTTGACGCGCGGCCAGGGTCCGCGCGGGCGGGTTCGGTCGGGGCGGTGAATGACCCGCAGGGCGTTGGCGCCCGCCGCTCGCGGCGCGGGTGGTCAGGGTTCGGGAAACCCTGATGGTAGCGCGGATGAGCGATCGCACGGGCTCCGGTATGATTCCGCAGTCTTCACCCCGCTGCGGGTGCTCCGATTATCGAGGAAAACGCGATGAGTCTTGACCAGCAAACCGTAACCGATGCGCTCAAGCAGGTGAACGACCCCAACACCGGCAAGGATTTTGTCTCCACCCGCTGCATCCGCAACCTGGCGGTGGATGGCGGCAATGTCGCCTTCGAGGTCGAGCTCGGCTATCCGGCGAAGAGCCAGCACGAGCCGATCCGGGCGCAGCTGGCGAATGCGCTGGCGGGGTTGCCGGGCATCGGCCGGGTGGACATCAAGGTCAACAGCAAGGTTGTGGCCCATGCGGTGCAGCAAGGCGTGAAGCTGCTGCCGGGCGTGCGCAACATCATCGCGGTGGCTTCGGGCAAGGGCGGTGTGGGCAAGAGCACGACCGCGGTCAACCTCGCGCTGGCGCTGGCGGCCGAAGGCGCGCGCGTCGGCATCCTGGACGCCGACATCTATGGCCCCTCGCAGCCGCAGATGCTGGGCATCGGCGACCAGCGGCCGATGTCGGACGACGGCAAGACCATGATTCCGCTCGAGGCCTACGGCATCCAGGCGATGTCGATCGGCTTCCTGATCGAGCAGGACACGCCGATGGTGTGGCGCGGCCCGATGGCGACGCAGGCGCTCAACCAGATGCTGAAGGACACGGCCTGGAACGACCTCGACTACCTCCTCATCGACATGCCGCCGGGCACCGGCGACATCCAGCTGACGCTGTCGCAGAGTGTGCCGGTGACCGGCGCGGTGATCGTCACCACGCCGCAGGACATCGCCCTGCTGGACGCGCGCAAGGGCCTGAAGATGTTCGAGAAGGTCGGAGTACCCATCCTCGGCGTGGTCGAGAACATGAGCATCCACATCTGTTCTAAGTGCGGTCATGAAGAACACATTTTCGGCCAGGGCGGCGGCGAGAAGATGTGCGCGGACTACAACATCCCCTTCCTCGGTGCGCTGCCGCTGGACATCCAGATCCGCTCCGAGGCCGACAGCGGCGCACCCACGGTGGTCGCCGATCCGGACGGGCGCATCGCCGGGATCTACAAGCAGATCGCGCGCAAGGTGGCCGTGCGCATCGCCGAGAAGTCGAAGGACATGACGCACAAGTTCCCCAACATCGTCATCAAGAACAGCTGACCGGGCAGGTTGCTTTCCGCCCTGCAGCAAGAGCGCCGCGCCGGGGATATTGCGCTGCCGCACGATTTGTGCCGCAGAGTCTTTCCCCGCCGCGGCGCTTGTCCTACACTACGCGGCTTTTCCGACCGTCCGCCGGTCGCAACGCAACCGCTGGAACCCGCGCCCATGTCCATCAAGTCCGACAAGTGGATCCGCCGCATGGCCCAAGAGGCCGACATGATCGAGCCCTTCGCGCCGGAACTGGTGCGCAGCAACGACAGCGGCCGCATCGTCTCGTACGGCACCTCGAGCTATGGCTACGACGTGCGCGTGGCGAACGAATTCAAGATCTTCACCAACATCAACTCCACCATCGTCGACCCCAAGGACTTCGATGCGCGCAACTTCGTCGATTTCACCGGCGACGTCTGCATCATTCCGCCGAACTCCTTCGCGCTGGCGCGCACGGTCGAGTACTTCCGCATCCCGCGCAGTGTGCTCACGGTGTGCCTGGGCAAGAGCACCTATGCGCGCTGCGGCATCATCGTGAACGTCACGCCGCTCGAGCCCGAGTGGGAAGGTCACGTGACGCTGGAGTTTTCCAACACCACGCCGCTGCCGGCCAAGATCTACGCCAACGAAGGGGTGGCGCAGATGCTGTTCTTCGAATCGGACGAGGTGTGCGAGACGTCCTACAAGGACCGCGGTGGCAAGTACCTCGGTCAGACCGGCGTCACGCTGCCGAAGATCTGATCGCCAACGCTCAGCAATTGGAATATGGGGCCGCCTGACGGCCCCTTGTGCTTTTCTCGATTCAATTTCAGTAACGCCCGGGCAATGATCCGGGGGTTACACTTCCGTTTTTTTCCGTCCCGCAAGGACCCCGCTGGAGACGACCAGGATGAGATTTCACTTCCCCATCATCATCATCGACGAGGATTTCCGTTCGGAGAACACCTCGGGGCTGGGGATTCGCGCGCTCGCCAAGGCGATCGAGGACGAGGGCATGGAGGTGCTGGGGGTTACCAGCTACGGCGACCTCACCTCGTTCGCGCAGCAGCAGAGCCGCGGCTCGACCTTCATCCTGTCGATCGACGACGAGGAGTTTTCCTCGCCCGAGGCTTCGGCCAAGGCCATTGCCGATCTGCGCGCCTTCGTCGTCGAGATCCGCTTCCGCAACGCCGACATTCCTATCTTCCTGCACGGCGAGACGCGCACCACGCGCCACATCCCCAACGACGTGCTGCGCGAGATGCACGGTTTCATCCACATGTTCGAGGACACGCCGGAGTTCATCGCGCGCTACGTCGTGCGCGAGGCGAAGAACTACCTGGATTCGCTGGCGCCGCCCTTCTTCCGCGCGCTGGTGCACTACGCCGCCGACAGCTCGTATTCCTGGCACTGCCCGGGGCACTCCGGCGGTGTCGCCTTCCTGAAGAGCCCGGTGGGGCAGATGTTCCACCAGTTCTTCGGCGAGAACATGCTGCGGGCCGACGTGTGCAATGCGGTGGATGAGCTCGGCCAACTGCTCGACCATACCGGCCCGGTCGCCGCCTCGGAGCGCAACGCGGCGCGGATCTTCAACTGCGATCATCTGTACTTCGTCACCAACGGCACCTCGACCTCGAACAAGATGGTGTGGCACACCACGGTAGCGCCCGGCGACATCGTCGTCGTCGACCGCAACTGCCACAAGTCCATCCTCCACTCGATCATCATGACCGGTGCGGTGCCGGTGTTCCTGACGCCGACGCGCAACCACTACGGCATCATCGGTCCGATCCCGCTGGAAGAGTTCTCGATGGAGAACATCCAGAAGAAGATCGAGGCCAATCCCTTCGCGCGCGAGGCCAAGAACAAGAAGCCGCGCATCCTGACGATCACCCAGTCGACCTACGACGGCGTGGTGTACAACGTCGAGACCATCAAGGAGATGCTCGACGGCCAGATCGACACGCTGCACTTCGACGAGGCCTGGCTGCCGCATGCCGCCTTCCACGACTTCTACGGCGACTACCACGCGATCGGCGCCGACCGGCCGCGCTGCCGCGAGTCGATGGTGTTCTCGACGCAATCCACGCACAAGCTGCTGGCGGGCCTGAGCCAGGCCTCGCAGATCCTGGTGCAGGATTCGCAGACGCGCAAACTCGACCGCGACATCTTCAACGAGGCCTACCTGATGCACACGTCCACCTCGCCGCAGTACGCGATCATCGCGTCCTGCGACGTCGCGGCGGCGATGATGGAGGCGCCGGGCGGGCCCGCGCTGGTGAACGAGTCGCTGTCGGAAGCGGTCGAGTTCCGCCGCGCCATGCGCAAGGTCGATGCCGACTTTGGCGACGAAGAGTGGTGGTTCCAGGTCTGGGGGCCAGAGTTCCTCGCCGAGGAAGGCATCGGCAGTCGCGAGGACTGGACGCTGAAGGCAGGCGAGCGTTGGCACGGCTTTGGCAACCTCGCCGAGGGTTTCAACATCCTCGACCCGATCAAGGCCACGATCATCACTCCGGGCCTGAACATGGACGGCGACTTCGCCGAACATACCGGCATCCCGGCAGCGATCGTCACCAAGTACCTGGCGGAACACGGCATCATCGTCGAGAAGACCGGCCTGTACTCCTTCTTCATCATGTTCACGATCGGCATCACCAAGGGCCGCTGGAACACGATGGTGACCGAGCTGCAGCAGTTCAAGGACGACTACGACCGCAACCAGCCGCTGTGGCGCGTGATGCCGGAGTTCATCGCCAAGCACCCCCGCTACGAGCGCGTCGGCCTGAAGGACCTGTGCAATCAGATCCACAGCTTCTACAAGGACCACGACGTCGCGCGACTGACGACCGAGATGTACCTGTCGGACATGGTGCCGGCGATGAAGCCTGCGGACGCCTTCGCCAAGATGGCGCACCGCGAGATCGAGCGCGTGGTGCTGGATGAACTCGAAGGCCGTGTCACCGCGATGCTGGTCACGCCTTACCCGCCGGGCATTCCGTTGTTGATCCCGGGCGAGCGTTTCAACGCGACGATCGTGCGTTACCTGAAGTTCGCGCGCGATTTCAACGCGCGCTTCCCCGGCTTCGAGACCGACATTCATGGTTTGGTCAAGGGCGAGGACGGGCGCTACCACGTGGACTGCGTCAGGGACTGAGTCGCGCTCATCCTGTGATGCCGAAAAGACAAGGGCCGCTGAAGCGGCCCTTGTCGTTCTTGCGGCAGGTGGATCAGCGGCGGCGGTACTCGACGAAGTCGAAGTCGAACTCGTTGTCCGCGTCCGCTGTGCGTGCATCGCGCCGCTCCTCGATGAAGTCCGAGCGGTCGAACAGAGGGAAGTGTGCGTCGCCCGGCACGTCGGCCCAGACTTCCGTTAGCTCGAGGCGATCGATGCGCGGGAACAGCGTGGCATAGAGCTGTGCGCCGCCGATCACGAACAGGCGTTCGGCTCCCGCGGCCGCGGCAATTGCCGCCTCCGGGTCGGTGAAGACCTCCGCCCCTTCCGGCTGGTAGGTCGCATCGCGGGTGACGACCAGATTGCGCCTTCCGGGCAGGGGGCGGCCCAGGGATTCCCATGTCCTGCGGCCCATCAGGATCGGATGCCCCATGGTCAGTGTGCGGAAATGCTGCAGGTCGGCCTTCAGGCGCCAGGGCAGGCCGTTGTCGCGGCCGATCACGCCATTGCGGGCGACTGCAGCGACGATCACGAGTTCGGGAAGGGTGCTCATACCGCCACCGGTGCCTTGATGTGGGGATGCGGGTCGTAGCCTTCGAGGCTGAAATCCTCGAAGCGGAAGCCGAAGATGTCCTTCACTGCCGGATTCATCTTCAGCGTCGGCAGTGCGCGCGGCTCGCGCGACAACTGCTCGCGGGTCTGCTCGAGGTGGTTCAGGTAGAGGTGGCAGTCGCCTCCCGTCCACACGAAATCGCCCGGTTCGAGCTCGCACACCTGCGCCACCATGTGCGTCAGCAGCGCATAGGATGCGATGTTGAACGGCACGCCGAGGAAGATGTCCGCACTACGCTGGTACAGCTGGCAGGACAGGCGTCCGTTGGCGACGTAGAACTGGAACAGGGCATGACAGGGCGGCAGTGCCATCCTATCCACTTCACCCGGGTTCCACGCCGAAACGATATGGCGGCGCGAGTCCGGGTTGCGTTTGATGCCTTCGACCAGCTTGGTGATCTGGTCGACCGTCGTGCCGTCCGCGGTTTCCCAGCGCCGCCACTGTTTTCCGTACACCGGACCGAGTTCGCCTTTCTCGTCTGCCCACTCATCCCAGATCGAGACCCCGTTGTCCTTCAGGTAGCGGATGTTCGTGTCGCCCTGAAGGAACCACAGGAGCTCGTGGATGATCGACCGCGTGTGCAGCTTCTTCGTGGTCAGAAGCGGGAAGCCGTCCTGCAGCCGAAAGCGCATCTGCCAGCCAAAGACGGACAAGGTGCCGGTTCCCGTCCGGTCGGTCTTGCGGTCACCGTGTTCGAGCACGTGACGCATGAGTTCAAGATACTGTCGCATCGTTGCAGGGTATGGACTGATGAGGTCGCAATGTTACACCGTCGGACGAATCGATTCGGCCGCGGCAAGGCCCTGTGTCTCGCTCTGCCGTGGCGCGCATCGACGGACCGTGGGTGCGGGGTGCAGGGAATAGCGTGTCTGCATATGCGCTGTGCTAGGCTTCGAGGCGGCTTCAGCGGCTGCCGTCGGTCGGGGCGACTGCCCCCGGCTTCTTCGGACCGGCTGGCCGTCAATTACCCTATCCTGCCTGGATGAACTCCGATGAACGCTAAGTTGCCTTTGGCATCTTGCGCCTCCAGCGAGGCCGATGACAGTGTGGCTGCCGCGCTCCGTGAACTCGCCGATCGCCTGTCAGTTGGCCTCTCCACCGTGGACCGCGATCCTGCGGTCGCGCTCGAGGGCGTCCTGCGCGCCGAGGATGAATTGCGTACGCTTATTGCAGGGGGCGGGCGTATCAAGGAGCTGAAGGGGGTTCGCTTGGCCACCCGGGCCCTGGCCGACGCTTACTGGAGTCTGTTCGTGCAGGCAGGGCATGCAGTCTCACGCTTGAGTGTCGCTGCGGCCTGCGCCGAAGCGCTGAAGTGGAATGCCCTGGGAGGCATGGCGCCGGATCCAATGCTGTGGGAGCGGCTGGGCAGTTTGTTGCGTCCCGAACTTGAGGCCGGGCTCTCGCTCATCGCCGGGGATCTCGAGTCCGTCGCCAAGCATTACTTGCGAGCGGTGTCTTATCACGCTGCCGCGCTCGATCAGATTGACCGGAGTCTGCTGGTTACGGCTTGCCATCTGCTCGAGATGAGCCTTCCTTTCTTGGCGATGTCGCGGCGGGCGCCGCCCGCGCCTCACTACCTTGCCTTTCCCGAACTGGGTATGCCCCCGCGGCGTTGCCTCGTCGCGCCGCCGGAGGCTGCGTTCCATCTTTCGACGAAAGCGGCCGGAGAGTGGCTGCAAGGTCTGGCAGGCCGCCTGACCGAGGGGCTGAGCCCGGCGGCACTCGATCGGGGGCATCCACGCGAGTACCTTGCGGTTACGCAGCATCTGTTATGTCACTGGTCGGACGAGCCACCGGTGCGGAGAGCCAAGCGTCACCCGATGGCTGGCCGTGTGATTGTGGGGCGCGGTGTGGAGGAGTGCAGGCGACTGATTGCCGGTGAGGTCGATGCATCGGCGTCACGCTGGTCCGTTCTGGATGCCAGCCGTACGAGCATGGGTCTCGTCAGCGAGAGCGATTCGGCGATCGACTGCACATCCATCGGAGAACTGGTAGGCGTCCGGTTCGAAGATGCGGATCTGGTGCACCTCGGGCTGGTGCGACGCCTGCGCGTCGAGTCGGGCGGCGTCCGGTGCGGCCTGCAACTCGTGTCCCGCGCTGCGCGTACTGCGACGGTCGAGGACGGGCGCGCTCCGGCTGAGGTTCTGCTTTGCGGCCCCCTAGCCCGTGGCGAGGCAGCGAGACTGATTGCGCCCTCTGCCAGCGTGCTCCGTGACGATGCACTCTTCCTTCGGGCTGCGGCTGCCGTGTACAAGCTCCGCCCTCTCGAATCGTCGTGGGTCGGTCCGGGGTTTGCAATGAGGGTCTATCAACTGGGCTGACAGCTGCTCTGCAGGGCTGATCGATCCATAGATTTCTTTATTGTGAATTGATGTTGACGATGTTGTTTGTGTGTCTATAATGCGCACCTCTTTCAGCGCTGACGCGGTTTCTTCTGAAGCGGCGGCGGGGCTGGAGGGGCGAGGCGAGCGGTTCGCCGGGGCTTTGGGTTGTTCGATGATTCGGGCGACGCGGTTAAAAAAGTTTCGGTGGATGCTTGACAGGTTGTGTGAAGTTGAACATAATCTCGCTTCTTCGCTGCCGGGTGGTAGCGGTTCTTTAAAAAATTGAACAACCGATAAGTGTGGGTGCTTGGTTGTTGTGGTCGGCAGCTTAGGCTGCTTGGTTTCGCAA
>NZ_AMXC01000013.1:0-89951 GCF_000310165.2 Thauera sp. 63 | reverse complement strand
CGGCGCGGAGTCTCGCCGCCGATCGCGGCGCGGGCCGCGGCAAGCGCGGCGTCGGGCAGGGGCGGACGCGTCGGTCCGCGCGCGCCTTTCTGGGGGGGCATGGCTGAAGTCTCCTTAGTGCGGTTCTCACAGGACCAAGCAGTTTTGGTGCCAGACGAACGCGAAGACGCACCGCGACACTCCCCGGGGATGCGCCACCCTGCGCCCACTTCGGCGCCGGTTCCGCACTACGGCACGCTGTGGTAAGCGCGCTCCAGCCGCCACGCCACGATGCCCAGCACCACGCCGGCCACGGCCGCCCCCACGGGGAGCGCCACGGCCCCTTCCCAACTGCCGCGGCTGGCCACCAGCGCCGCCAGCAACGGGGGGCCGAGCAGCTGGCCCAGGTTCGAGATCTGCATGTTGAGGCCCTGGAAAGTGCCGATCTGGCGCGAGGTACGGGCGATGACGGTCGAGGCCGACAGGATCGATGACGGGATCAGGCCGCCGATGAAGGACACGCCCAGGCAGGCGAGGTAGCGCAGGCCATCGGACAGCGTCGGCGAGAAGGCGGCATACATGCACACGCCGCTCAACCCGCTGCCCAGCACCAGCAGCCTGCCGCGCGCCACATTGCGCCGCAGCAGTGCCCCACCGATGACGTTGCCCGGCACATTCACCAGCACCATCACGCAGGACAGCAGCGCGACCCAGCCGATCTCCAGCCCGCGCTGGTCGCGCAGGAAGGTGGGCAGCCACACGATCAGGGTGAAGTGCTGCACCGACCAGGTGGCGAACAGCAGGCCAAGGACCCACGCCAGCGGCTGGCGCATCACCTCGCGGGCGACGGCCAGCGCACCATCGTCTGCGACAGGCGCTTCGGCGAAATGGTAGTGCCGGCGCTGCCACCACACCGACGCCCCGCCTGCCGCAAGCAGCGCGATCGCGAACCACCAGATCGCCTGCCAGCCGCCGACGCCCTGCAGCATGGGGGCCGCGATCATCACCAGACCGATGCCCGCCGGCATGTAGGCCGCCCATACCCCCAGCACGAAGCGCCGGTCCGCCGGCCGGCTGGCCGCCGACAGCAGGATCGGCGCCGACACAGCGACCGCGATATAGGCGGCGCCCTCGACCACGCGCGCCGCGAGCAACAGTGGAAAGCTCGTTGCCAGCACGCTGCCCACACCGCCCGCAACGCCGAAGCCGATGCCCGCGAGGCACAGCCGCAAGCCGCCGATCCGATCGGCCGAGAGACCGAACACCACTGCCACCGAAACCGCCAGCACGTTGATCGCCGACGACAACCAGCCCGCCTCGACCAGGCTCAGGCCGAAGGCATCGCGCAGCGCCGTGATCATGATCGAAACCTTGCCCACGTTGGCTGCAATCGCCACGCCGCACAGCAGCGCGGCGGATACCGCCAGCCAGTGCGTGGCGGACACGCTCCGCGTCGACTCAGTCATCCGCCTCTCCCCGGTTTCCTCCGTCGTCCGCGGCCGGCATCAGCTCCTCGTCGCCGCTCCGCTCACCGTGCAGTTCCCGAATCACGCTCCGCAGCCAGCGATTGCCGGGCTCGTGGTGGAAACGCCCGTGCCAGTGCTGCTTGACCGCGTACCGGGGCAAGGCGAACGGCACCGGATAGCAGCGGACCCTACCGCGCTCTGCCAGCATCTCGCCGAACCGGCTGGGCACGATGACCAGCAGGTCGGTCTGCTCGATGACGAAGGACACGCCGATGAAGTTGGGGATACGCAGCGCCACCTTGCGCATGACCTTCTGCCGCAGGACCTCGCGGTCGATGTACAGATGCCCCGTGCCGGACGTCGTCACCACCGCATGATCCTCGGCCTCGAACTGCGCAAGGCTGAGGCCGTCGCGGAGTCGCGGATGCTCGGCGCTTGCCAGGCAGACATAGTGCTGACGGAACAACGACTGCTGGTAGAAACCCGCATCGAGCTGCGGCATGAACCCCAGCGCCAGGTCGACATCGCCGGCCTCGAGCATGTGCGCCGTGTCGGCCGTGAGGTTGAACACCTCGATACGCACGCCGGGCGCCAGGCTGCGCACGTGCGCCCACAGGCGCGGCAGCAGCACGAACTGCGAGATGTCCGTCATCGCGATGCGAAAGCTGCGCTGCGCCGTCGCCGGGTCGAACACGCTGCGATGGCCGAGCGCGACGTTGAGCGCATCGATCGCCTTGCGGATCGGCTGCACCAGCTCTTCGCCCAGCGGCGTCGGCTCCATGCTGCCGGCAATGCGCACGAACAGCGGATCACCGAAATGCTGGCGCAGCTTGCCGAGGGCGATGCTGACCTGCGGCTGCCCCAGCCCGAGCTGGTCGGCTGCGCGGCTGACGCTGCGTGTCTTGTAGATCTCGTCGAAGACCTGCAGCAAGCGGATGTCGAGGGAGTTGGGGTTCATGAGGGGCTGAAATTTATTCGATTATCGAATCGGAGCTATTCAATTCATTGCATGGATTGAATTCTGTCCGATCGATAAAGTCGCAGCCACCTAAATTTGCTTGATGAAAGCAATAAGCACACTGATCCATCGGAGAGACACACCATGCAGTTCTATCTGAACGGCTACAAGCCCGGCGACCCCACCCTGCAGGATGCCGCCCTGCCCGAGACCGCCGACGTCGTCATCATCGGTAGCGGTCCCGCCGGCGCGCTGCTGGCGGCCCAGCTGTCGTCCTTCCCCGGGATTCGCACCCGTCTCGTCGAACGCCGCAACGGTCCGCTCGAACTGGGTCAGGCGGATGGCGTGGCCTGCCGCACGGTCGAGACCTTCCAGGCCTTCGGCCTGGCCGAGGAGCTGGTCCGCGAAGGCTACTGGGTGAACGAGACCGTGTTCTGGCGCCCGTCGCCGGACGATCGCAACAAGATCGCCCGTACCGGCCGCGTGCAGGACGTCGAGGATGGCCTGTCGGAGTTCCCGCATCTCATCGTCAACCAGGCCCGCCTGCAGCAGATGCTGCTCGACTACATGCGCAAGTCGCCGTCGCGCCTGGAATGCGACTATGGCCTGGAGTTCGACGCGCTGAAGGTCGATGCCGAGGGCGAGTATCCGGTGGAGGTCAAGCTGCGCGACGTCAACACGGGCATCATGAAGACGATCCGCGCGAAGTACGTCGTCGGCTGCGACGGTGCCCGCAGCAAGGTGCGCGAATCGATCGGTGCGAAACTGCACGGCGATTTCGCCAACCACGCCTGGGGCGTGGTCGACATGCTGGCCGTCACCGACTTCCCCGACATCCGCCTGAAGTCGGCCATCCAGTCCGCCGACGAAGGCAACATCCTGCTGATTCCGCGTGAAGGCGGCTACATGGTGCGGCTGTACGTCGACCTCGGCGAAGTCGATCCGAACAATCGCGACGCCATCCGCGACATCACGCAGGAACAGGTCATCGCCACCGCCCAGCGCGTGCTCCATCCCTACACGCTCGACGTGCGTCACGTGGTGTGGTTCTCGGTGTATCAGGTCGGCCAGCGCGTCACCGACCGTTTCGACGACGTCCTGCCCGAGCACGCCGGCTCGCGCCTGCCCCGCGTGTTCATCGCCGGCGACGCCTGCCACACCCACAGCGCCAAGGCCGGCCAGGGCATGAACGTGTCGATGCAGGACACCTTCAACCTGGGCTGGAAGCTGATCTCGGTGCTGGAGGGGCGCGCCAGGCCCGAGCTGCTGCGCACCTACTCGACCGAGCGCCACGCGATCGCCCAGGGCCTCATCGACTTCGATCGTGAGTGGTCGAAGATCATGGCCTCGCCGCCGAAGGACCCCGCGCATCCCGAACGCGGCGGCGTCGACCCCGCCGAGCTGCAGGCCTACTTCGTCAAGTCGGGCCGCTTCACTGCCGGCATGGCCACCCACTATCCGCCTTCCACGGTGCTGACCGCGCCCGACACGCACCAGGCGCTGGCCACGGGCTTCACCATCGGCACGCGCTTTCACTCGGCGCCGGTCGTGCGCCTGGCCGACGCCAAGCCGATGCAGCTGGGTCACGTCGCCCGCGCCGATGCCGCCTGGCGCATCTACGCCTTCGCCGATGCCAGCGGCACCCGGCTGCGCGCCCTGATGGACTTCCTTGCCGATTCGTCCGACTCGCCGGTGCGCCGTTTCACCCCGACCGGCGCCGACCCCGACAGCGTCATCGATGTGCGCGCGGTGTTCCAGCAATACCACCGCGAGCTCAAGGTGGACGAGCTGCCGACGATGCTGCTGCCGCCCAAGGGCCGCTTCGGGCTGCTGGACTACGAGAAAGCCTTCGCGCCCGACCTCAAGAGCGGCCAGGACATCTTCGAGCTGCGCGGCATCGACCGTGCGCAAGGTGCGATCGTCGTGGTTCGCCCCGATCAATACGTCGCCAACGTGCTGCCGCTGGACGCACACGACGCGCTGACGGCATTCTTCGCGGCTTTCCTGATCGATCGTCACTGAGCGAGGTATTGATGAGCGGCATCCGCTACCTGTGGTCCCCGGCACCCACCCCTTCGCTTCCGGTTCGAGGCTGCGATGCCCGCTTTCCCGTCCGGCGCATCTTCTGCGTCGGACGCAACTACCACGCCCACGCCATCGAGATGGGCAACCCGATCGACAAGGCGACGATGCGCCCCTTCTACTTCATGAAGGACGCAGGCAGCCTGGTCGAGTCGGGCGCCACCGTGCCCTACCCGCCCGGCACGCAGGACTACCAGTACGAGATGGAGCTGGTCGTCGCCATCGGCGCCGCCGGCTTCCGCGTCGCCGAAGCGGAGGCGGACAGGCTGATCCATGGCTATGCCGCCGGCCTCGACATGACCCGCCGCGACCTGCAGAAGGCCGGCCGTGACCAGGGCCGCCCCTGGGACCTGGGCAAGAACTTCGAGCAGGGCGCGATCTGCGGCGAAATCGTGCCTGCTGCCGGACTCGGCGTGCTCGACCGGGGCGCCATCGCACTGCAGGTCAATGGCCAGACGCGGCAATCGGCCGATCTGTCGCTGTTGATCTGGAACCTGCGCGAGCTGATCGCCGACCTGTCGCAGTTCTACCACCTCCAGGCCGGCGACCTGATCTACACCGGCACGCCGGAAGGCGTCGGCGCGGTCAAGCCGGGCGACCGCCTGCAGGGCCACATCGAAGGCGTGGGCGATATCACGCTGCAGATCGGCGAGCCGGAATAACCAGCCCTAGCCGCTGCGCCGCGAATGTACGAACACACAACACAGCGGGCCTGAAACCCGCCCCCGACAGAGGAGACACTTCCATGCAATTTCGTACCACCGTGCTCTGCACCTTCGCCGCCCTGGCACTGCCGCTCCAGGCCCACGCCCAGGCCGAGCCGATCGTGATCAAGGTCGCGCATCTGCTGCCGGCGATGGCGCCGATCCACACCAAGGTCATCGCGCCCTGGTGCGACAAGCTGGCGGCGGAGTCGCAGGGCAGGCTCAAGTGCCAGATCTATCCGGCCATGCAGCTTGGCGGCACGCCGCCACAGCTGCTCAGCCAGGTGCGCGACGGCGTGGCCGACATCGTCTATACCCTGCCGGGCTACACCCCCGGCCGTTTCCCGACCTCCGAGGTGTTCGAACTGCCCTTCGTCACGACGAACCACGAGGCATCCGCGCGCGCGATGTGGGACTTCGTGCAGTCCCACTCGGCCAAGGAATTCGCCGGCCTCAAGCCGCTGGCCGTGTGGGTGAACGGTCCCAACGTGCTCCACACCCGCGACCGTCAGGTCAACACGCTCGACGACCTGAAGGGCCTGAAGGTGCGCGCGCCCTCCCGGCTGGGCAACAAGCTGCTGGCCGCGCTGGGCGCGACGCCGGTCGGCATGCCGGTACCGCAGATGGCGGAAAGCCTGTCCAAGGGTGTCATCGACGGCACGCTGGTGCCGTGGGAAGTGGTGCCGGCCACCAAGACGCACGAACTCACGCAGTTCCACGGCGAGCCCGGTGGCGCACGCACCCTGACCACCGCGACGATGATCTACGTCATGAACCAAAAGAAGTACGACAGCCTGCCGCCCGATCTGCAGAAGGTCATCGACGACAACAGCGGCCGCGAGTTCTCGGCGTGGGTCGCCGTCCAGCACGCCGAGGCCGACACCGTCGGCCGCAAGCTGGCAACCGACGCCAGGAACACCGTCTACACGATCCCCGCAGACGAGATGGCGCGTTGGCAGACCGCTGCCCGGCCCGTGACCGACGAGTGGATCAAGGAAACGAGTGCCAAGGGCGCCGACGGCCAGAAGCTGTACGAGGATGCCGTCGCCCTGGTCGACAAGTACTCGCGATAACGCCTTCGCCCGAGCGGCCCTCAGTGCCGCTCGGAGTCCGTCTGTTGCTGCACCGGATCGCCGAGAAAGGACTCCGGTACCGGCAGCGGCGTGCTCGGCACCAGCATGTCGCCGGGGCATAGCTGCTCGGTGAAGCCGTCGAGCGAACCCATGGACCGGCAGTCGCGTCGCGCCACCGGCTCGCTGGTCATGTAGGCGATCACCAGTTGCGTCAGCGCCACCGGCGCGTCGCGGTGAGTGCGTTCCTGCGCATGCGAGGCGTCGGCGCCAAAGCCGATCAGCGCCGTGCGGATGTCGTTACCGGCCTCGACCGCGGCGGCGGAATCCGAACGGTAGTAGCGGAAGATGTCGCGCCGATGGGCGATGCCCTGCTCCTTTGCGAGCGCGATGAGCTTGTGCGTGAGGTGGTAGTCGAAGGGGCCCGACATGTCCTGCATGCAGATGGTGGCCGCGTGCTCTGAGGTGTTCTGCCCGGGCGCGGCGATGGAAATGTCCAGGCTCACCATCTCCGCGATGTCGCCGTGGAGCGCCGCCGAGGCGCCGGAGCCGATCTCCTCGGTAATCGTCAGCAGTGGATGCACGTCCACCGGCAGCGCGAGGCCCTGGTCGCGGATCGCCTTGCACGCGGTCAGCAGCGCGGCCACCGCCGCCTTGTCGTCGAGGTAGCGCGAGTTGATGTAACCGTCGGGCTGGATCTCGGGCTGGGGGTCGAAGGCGATCCAGTCGCCAACATTGAGCCCGGCGGCGTCGAGCGCGGCACGGTCCTCGGCCGGCAGGTCGACCCGCACCTCGACGTGCTCCCAACCCACCGGCTGGGTGTCGATCTCGCCGCCGAAGGCATGGCCCGAGGTCTTCAGCGGCAGACAGGTACCGCGCACCTGGCCACCGTCGGTGAAGATGGTCAGGCGCGAGCCTTCGGCGAAGCGTGCCGACCAGTGGCCGATCGGCACGATCTCCAGCCGGCCGTTGGCCTTGAGCGATTTCACCATCGCCCCCAGGGTGTCGAGGTGGGCGACCACCGCGCGCGCCGGCTGAGATTCGCGCCCCTTCAGCGTGGCGCGGATGGCGCCGCGGCGGGTGATCTCGTAGGGAATGCCGAGCGCGGCGAAGCGCCCGGCGGTGTAGCGCACCACGGCATCGGTCAGCCCCACCGGGCTCGGAATGGCCAGCAGCTGCAGCAGGGTTTCCTCGAGGTAGGCGTAGTCGATCTCCAGCGCGTGCGGATGGCGCGGTTCGTTCATGCGTGGCTCCTCCGGTCAGGTCCCGTGTCCGGCGCTCAGGCGACGGCGCGCGTACGCGGGAACAGCAGATCGACGAAACGCTCCGCCGTCGGCTGCGGTTCATGGTTGGCAAGACCCGGGCGCTCGTTGGCCTCGATGATCACGTAGTCGGGCCCATCGACCGCCGGCACCAGGAAGTCCAGTCCGGTCACGGGGATATCGAGCGCGCGTGCGGCCTGTTCCGCCGCCTCGCGCAGGGCCGGATGCAGTTCGGCGGTGACGTCGTGGATGGTGCCGCCGGTGTGCAGATTGGCGGTGTTGCGCACCTGCAGGCGCGTATCGGCCGGCAGCACCGTATCGAGTGACGCGCCCTGCGCGGCGATGCAGCGCTCGGTCTCGGCGTCGAGCGGGATGCGCGACTCGCCGCCGGTCGCGGCCGCCCGGCGCCGGCTCTGCTTGTCGATCAACTCGCGCACGCTGCTGTGGCCATCGCCGACAACGACCGGAGGCCGGCGCACCGCGGCGGCGACCACGCGGAAGTCGATGACGACGATGCGCAGGTCATGTCCGGCGCAGAACTGCTCGACGACCACGCGGTCGCAGAACTGGCGAGCGCGCGCGATCGCCGCGCGGACCTCATCCGCGCTGCGCAGATTCACGCTGATGCCCTTGCCCTGCTCGCCCTCGACCGGCTTCACGACCACGGCGCCGCTCGATGCGAGCAAGGCCAGCCACCCGCCCTCGTCGGCCGCGTCGGCCTGCTGCGGCACCGCCAGCCCCGCTGCAGCGAGCAGCTTCAGCGTCACCCGCTTGTCCTGGCAGCGGCTCATGGCCACCGCCGACGTCAGCTCCGACAGCGACTCGCGGCAGACGATGCTGCGCCCGCCGAGCGTGAGGCGGAAGTAGCCGTTCTCCGCATCGACGACTTCGGCGTGAACGCCGCGGCGCACCGCCTCGTCGACGATCAGCCGCGCATAGGGGTTGAGTCCCTCCAGCGCCGCGTGGCCGCCGGTGAACAGGGGCTCGTTGATCGCATTGCAGCGCTTCACCGCGAAAGCCGGGATGCGCTGGAAGCCGAGCTTCTCGTACAGCGCGATGGCCTGCTCGTTGTCGTGCATCACCGACACATCCATCCAGGCACGGCCGCGCGCCTGATAGTGCTCGGCCAGATAGCGCACCAGCGCCTCGCCGATGCCCGGATGCGTCGCCTGCGGCGCCACGGCCAGGGCCCACAGGCTGGCGCCGTTATGGACATCGGCGAACGCCTCGACATGATCCAGCCCCATCGCCACGCCGATCACCTCGCCGCTGTCGCGATCCTCCGCCAGCGCGTAGGTAATGCCACGGCTGGCACGCTCGCGCCATACGCGCAGCGGGTCGACCGGCACCATGCGCCGTGCCCGGTAGAGCGCGTTGATCGCGGCGACGTCGGCGCGCGTACGCAGCCGGCGCAGCGTGAAGCCGCGCCGGGCAGCGCGCCGGGTGCGGTAGGACGCAAGCTGCAGGCGGAAGGCATCGGACGGGTCGAGGAAGAGTTGCTGCGGCGCGCTGGCCACGACCACCTGCGGTTTCTCGACGTAGAAGGCGATGTCGCGCTGGCCGGGCCGCTCCTGCAGCAGGGCCGTCGCCAACAAAGCCGGGTCGCGCCAGGTCTGCGCCGGCAGCAGGCGCCCCCAACCGCACTCGATGATCACGTCCGAGGGCATGGTTTCACGTTCGGGCGGATTCGTCTGCAGGCTGAGGGCGGACTGCCCCGCGCGCAGGGCGCGCGCAATCTCTTTGCGGATCATCGTGCGTCCTCAGCCGACATGGGTCTGCAGCCACCACTCGAGCAGGCCGAGCTGCCAGAGCTTGGAGCCGCGCAGCGGCGTGATGTGCGTGCCGGGCTCGGCCAGCAGCATGTCGACGTAGTCCTGGCGGAACAGGCCGCGCTCGCGCGCCGAACGGCTGGACAGGGCATCGCGCACGCGTTCGAGCACCGGCCCCTGCAGGTACTTGAGCGCGGGCACCGGGAAGTAGCCCTTGGGCCGGTCGATCACCGCGCCCGGAATCAGCTTGCGCGCAGCCTCCTTGAGCACGCCCTTGCCGCCGTGCGCCAGCTTGTGCCGCGCGGGAATACGCGCCGCCAGCTCGACCAGTTCGTGGTCGAGGAAAGGCACGCGCGCCTCGAGCCCGAAGGCCATGGTCATGTTGTCCACGCGCTTGACCGGGTCGTCGACCAGCATCACGGTCGTATCCAGTCGCAGCGCCTTCTCCACCGGGTCGTCGGCACCCGGCGCGTTGAAGCTGGCCGCCACATAGGCCGCGCTGGCATCCACGCCCAGCCACGGCGGCATAACCACGCGCGCGTACTCCTCGAAGTCGCGGTCGCGGAAGGCCGCGAGGTAGTCGGCCACCGGATCGACGCTGCCGGCGAGCTTGGGATACCAGTGATAGCCGCCGAAGACCTCGTCCGCCCCCTGCCCGCTCTGCACCACCTTGCTGTGGCGTGAAACTGCTTCGGACAGCAGGTAGAAGCCGATGCAGTCGTGGCTGACCATCGGCTCGCTCATCGCTTCGACCGCCTCCGGCAGGCGCCTGAGCAGTTCGGATTCGGGCACGAAGATGCGCTCGTGGACGGTGCCGAACTCGCGCGCGACGATGTCGGCGTACTCGAACTCGTTGCCCTTCTCGCCGCCCACATCCTCGAAGCCGACATTGTAGGTGCGCAGGTCGCGAACCCCGGCTTCGGCCATCAAGCCGACGATCAGGCTCGAATCCACCCCGCCCGACAACAGCGCGCCGACCGGCACGTCCGCCACCAGCCGTCGCCGCACCGCGCCGCGCAGGCCGTCGAGCAGAATTTCCGTCCAGTCCTCGAAGCTGCGCGTCTCGTCGGCAGCATCGCGTTCATAGCGCAACGACCAGAAGCGGCGCTCGCTGCGGCGGCCATCGGGTTCGATGCGCATCAGCGTACCCGGCGGCAGCTTGCGCACGCCGGCCAGCAGCGTGTGCGGCGCCGGAACGACGGCATGGAAGGACAGGTAGTGGTTGAGCGCGGCCGGGTCGATCGAGGTGTCGACGCCTCCAGCTGCGAGCAGCGCGGGCAGTGCGGACGCGAAGCGCAGGCCACCCTCGATCTCGGCGTAGTACAAGGGCTTGATGCCGAGCCGGTCGCGCCCGAGCAGGACGCGACCGCTGTCACGCTCCCAGATCGCGAACGCGAACATGCCGTTGAGCCGCTGCACGAAGTCCTCGCCCCACGCGTGGTAGGCCTTGAGCAGCACCTCGGTGTCGCCGTGCGAGTAGAAGCGGTAACCCTTGGCTTCGAGTTCGCGGCGCAGTTCGGGGTGGTTGTAGATCGCGCCATTGAAGACGATGCCGATCCCCTGTTCGGGATCCACCATCGGCTGCTGGGCCGATTCGGACAAGTCCATGATCTTGAGACGGCGGTGGCCCCAGGCCTGGGCCCCCTGTGCGAACACACCACCACTATCCGGCCCGCGCCGCCGCTGCTGCGCGTTCATCCGCGAAAGCGCTGCCAGGTCGGGGGAACGCCCATCGAACCGAACTTCACCTGAGATGCCGCACATTGAACTTCCTTGGCCGTGTCTGAGGCCAACATTCGAACAAATTTGTTTTGTCCAAACATTTAAAGCCGATAGCATCCCCTTCCAGATCGGCCAAGCGTCATGCTGCGTGTCGCAGCACTTCCGACCGGCACCTCTTCGGCGCAAAGGGGTGCGGTCAGTTGAAGGCCGGCCGGCAGGCCGGCGCAGCAATCACATGCCCAGCGACTTCAGCAACTCGTCCTGCTCGCTGTCGGCAACGACCGCCGGCCTCACCTCGCCGTCGGTGTAACGGTTCTGCGCCAGCAGCTCGTCCGGGTCCGGCACCTCGTTGGCGTCGAAATCGTTGAGCTTGATGAACTCGGCGCGATCCACTGCCAGCTCGAGGTAGAAGATGTTGTTCTGCCCGGTGTAGAAGGTCACGCGCCGGGCTTCGGGATTGTCGAGGTTGGTGTCCACGCTGAGGATGACCTGCTTGTTGAGCACAAGCATCTTCGGCTGGTTCTGCGTGATGTGCGTCTGCAGTTCGCGCCCGACCTTGCCGGTGAAGTCGCCGACGATCTGGTTCATCAGTTCGCCCATCACGTTGCTGACTTCGTCGCTGGTGTAGGACGAGGCGAGGTCGCTCTTCGACATGCCCATGTTGAGCAGGTATTTCTCGTACAGCTCCATGGCGGCCTGGGCCGAGAAGTTGATCACCACCAGCCCGGAGAACCCGCCATCGAAGAGCACGAAGCAGCCGATGTCCGGCTTGAGGCAGGTCTTGGTGATCCGCTGCACCATGCCCGAGTAACGGATTCCGCTGTGGGTGGCGAGCGTCAGCACCTTTGAAACGGAATCACAGAGGCTGCGCAGCAGGTCTTCGGTGCCGAACACCACATTGTTGTCTTGCGTGCTCATTCGAGTCATTCATCCGGGTTGGAAAGGTCGTTCGCCATCTATAGCACAGCGCCCACCAACGCGGCAGCCGTTCTTCAGGCCGCGGTCCGCCGCAACAGCAGCAGGCGCACATCAACCGTCAGCGACAGCTCGGTCAGCGCCGCCGCGCGTGCGCGCCCTTCCGCCGTTGCGCGAAACAGGTGCGGCGTCATCAGCAGCAGGTCGGCGATTGGCTCAGAGCCCGCCAGATCGACCGTGAAGCGCAAGGTCTCGGTTCCCGCCACCGTGAAGCCGGCTGGCGCCTCCGGTTCGGAGCGACGCTCCGGCTTCAGGCTGGGATAGATGACTTCGCGCAACTCGCGCAGGTGGTCGGCGCCGGCATCGACCTGCAGCAGTTCGCCGCCCGGCTTGAGCACGCGCGCGAACTCGCCATACACCGGGAACCCGAACATGCAGATCACGCGATCGAGCGTCTGCGCCAGCACCGGCAGGTTGGCATTGCTGCCCACGACCCAGATGGCGTCGCGTTGCTGCCTGGCGGCGGCCTGCACCGCCCACTTGGAGATGTCGAGGCCCAGCAGGGCGAGCTGCCGACCGTGCGCGGCATCCGCGAGCCGGCGCAGGTAATAACCCTCGCCACAGCCGGCATCGAGGCACGCCGCGCGTTCCGGCAGGCCGTCGAGCACCATCCGCGCCACGGTCGAAGCGATCGGCTGGTAGTGGCCGGCATTGAGGAAACGCCTGCGGGCAGCGACCATCTCCTTGCTGTCGCCCGGATCGCGCGAGCGCTTGTTCTGCACGGGCAACAGGTTGACGTAGCCCTCCCGCGCCGAGTCGAAACTGTGGCCGGACGGGCAGCGCCACACGGCGCCGTCCTGCCGCAGCGGCGCGCCGTCGAGCGGGCAGGCAAGGTGGGGAAAAGGAAGACGCATGAAGCAGCAGTCGCGGTGGATGTCACGGGCCGCCATTGTGCCTCGTGGCACCGCTCAGGTGAGCCGCAGGGCGCGCAGCAGACCTTCTGCGGTGATGGGCTTGATCAGGATCTCGTCGAATCCCGCCTCATGCATCTCGTCGAGCATCTCGGGAACGGCATGCGCCGTGTAGGCAACGATACGCGGGCAGTCCGGCCCCTCGCTCGCCCGTAACCGACGACAGACATCCAGCCCCGACACGCCGGGCATGCAGATATCCAGCAGCACGGCGTCGAAGCGCTCGTGCACGATCGCCTCGAGCGCCTGAAGGCCGTCGCCGCACTCCACGACCTCATGACCCCGCCGCCCCAGCCAGATCGCCGGCAAGGTTCGGTTGATCGGGTGGTCATCGACAATGAGGATCCTCATGCGCCCTCCTTCGGTGCCAAGGGCAGGACAAGGCTGAACGTGCTGCCCTGCCCCGGCGCGGAATGCAGCGTGATCTGCCCGCCCATCAGCTCGGCCAGTTCCCGGCACAGGGCGAGCCCGAGCCCTGCACCTGCCTGCGAGCGCGTGAGGAACGCGTCAGCCTGACGGAAGCGCTCGAAGATCAGCGCCTGGTCGCGCGGGTCGATGCCGCAGCCGCTGTCCGCGACCTCGAAGATACAGTCGCGATCGTTCAGATAGGCCCGGACACGAACGAAACCCGTGTCGGTGAATTTGAGTGCGTTATGCACCAGATTGTTCAGGATCTGCGCAACGCGAATGCGGTCGCAGACGATGCTCAGCTGCGCGTCCTGCGGCCCGCTGCCCGAGAAGGCCAGCCCCTTTTGCGTCGCGATCGGCTGGTAGGTGGCGCAGACTTCCGCCACCAGCGCGGCAACGCGAACCGGCTCGGGCTTGAGCTTCATCTCGCCGGCCTCGACGCGCGCCATGTCGAGGATGGAATTCACCAGTCCGAGCAGGTGCTGGCTGCTGTCGAAGATCACGCCCGCGTACTCGCGGTGGGCCTCATCGTCAGCCGTCTCGCGCAGCAGGTCGGCGTAGCCGATGATGCCGTTCAGCGGCGTACGCAACTCGTGCGACACCGACGCGAGGAACTCGGACTTGAGGCGGTTGGCAGACTCTGCCCGCGCCTGGCTTTCCCGCAAACTGAGGGAAATCATGCGCTGGCGGTACAGCAGCCAGGCCGACAGGCCGGCAAAGGCGACGATGATGAGGGTCATCGCGATCGCGAAACGGAAGTAGCCCGCCTTGCGCGCCTCGAAGTCCGCCATCGCGCCTTCACGATCGACCCCGACCAGCACCCCCAGCTGCAGGCCGGGCAGACGCCGGTAACTATGGCTCCGCTCGACGCCGTCGATCATGCTTTTCTCGACGAAATGGCCGGTCGGCTCGTTCTGGATCAGACTCATCAGCGTGGAGCGCGAAATGTCCTGCCCGACCTCGGTCATCTCGCCCGAGCGCCGTGCCCGAACGATGCCATCCAGGCCGAACAGCGTGACCACGCCGCGCGTGCCGACATCGACATCGCTGTAGAAGCTCGTGAAATAGAACGGATCGACCGAGATCACAGCGACTCCGCCGAAGCTGCCATCGACCTGGTTGATCCGGCGCGAGACCTGCAGCGACCACTTGCCCGTCGCACGCCCCAGCACCGGCTTGCTGACGAAGTAGGCCTTGGTGTCGACCTCGACATGGACGCGGAAATGTTCCCGGTCCGACAGGTCCATGCGGCTGAAGCCGGGAATGTTCGACAGGTGGTAGATGCCCTGCGCGTTGATCACCCCAACCTGGTTGAACAGGCTGCTGATGATCATGCCGCCGCCTACCGCCTCGGCGATGTCGAGCCGGTCGCCGATCTTCTCGTACTGGTACTTCACGAACAGCAGCGCCTGATCGACGCTGCCGAGGGTGCGGATGGTGTGTTCCTCGAAGGCCCGCGCGAGATTCATGGTGTCGCGGCGGATCGTTTCCGCGACATGGGCTTCTTCGACCTTTACCTTGTAGAGCACCGCCGCCCACAGCGAAACGAGCAGCACGAAGCCAAGGCAGAGGATGACGACGAACGCGAGCTTGCCATCGGCCAGCCACCCGAGCGGCCCCGCCGTGGGATCGGCAAGCCTCGATTCGGCGCTTGCGGCGGTGCGTTTCCGCTGCTCTGAAGACATTTTCGGGCAGGTAGACATCTGATGAGGCGCCTTCCAGCCGTCGCGGCCATCATCGCCCAAAGGTCCGGATCGGCGCGGGTCGCCGACCCCGGCATGGCGAGCAAGTTGAATTCTATGCTCGCGACGCTATCACGAAAACATCGCCCAAACAATGCTTTCTAATTTAATCAATCATAAAAGGCATATTTGATTCAATCTTCAAAGGAGCGCCATACCATCACTGACCGGACGGCGCCGGCCTCGCTGCTGCTTCACGTGCAGACGCCCGTTTCACTCATCCCGTCCAGCCTCGGGAACGTCCCCGTACAGGGTTGCCTCGATCACCTTCACGATCCGGTCCGCCAAGGCGTTTGCATCGACTGCTGGATTGGTGATGCTGCGCATCAGCACGCCGCCGTACATCGCCGAGATGAGCTCGACCATCTCATCGATTGCACCCGGGTGGTCATCGTACCCGGCGCGCCTGCGGATATCCCTGATGGCGCTGGCCAACTCCAGCCGGCCGATCGAGTCCGCCTTCCTGACGATCTCGGCAACACGGGGATTGCGCCCCGCCTCAGCAACGATCTCCACCTTCAAGGCCGCCGCGTCGCCGTCGAGCTGCCTGGCCACCGCCCCGGCGATGTGTGCCCGCAGGGCCGGACGACTGCTCGTGGCCGAACGAAAGACCTCTGTCAACGCGAGCCGGTGCTCGAGATCCTGGTCGACGATCTCGCTGATGATCGCCTCCTTGTTCTCGAAGTAATGGTAGATATGGCCCGCGCTCATGCCCGCCGCCTTGCTGATCTGCGAAACGCTGGCGCCGTGAAAGCCCCTCTCACGGAAACACCGGGCTGCGGCCGACAGGATCTGCTGGCGGCGCACATCGGCCCGTGCGCCTTCCGGTTTCTGCTCCCTCAAACAGGTCTCCCGTCTGGCCATGGTCCTGACCGACCCGGACTACCCATCCCGGGCGTGCCGCGGATCTCGCGCGCTCGCCCGGCAGGCTGCGCGGCAGCCTGCACTGTCCGGGTCGAAACGGCCATCCGCTCAGGCCTCCAGCGCCTTGACGTGGGTGATGACCTCGCCGATGGCCTGCTGCGCACTGCCGTAGAGCATGCGGCAGTTGTCCTTGTAGAACAGCGCATTCTCGATGCCCGAGTAGCCCGCGCCCTTGCCGCGCTTGACGACGATCACGTTCTGCGCCATGTCGACGTTGAGGATCGGCATGCCGTAGATCGGGCTGGTCTTGTCGGTGCGCGCGACCGGGTTCACCACGTCGTTCGCCCCGATCACCAGTGCCACGTCCGCCTGCGGGAAGTCGGCGTTGATCTCCTCGAGATCGAAGATCTTGTCGTAGGGCACGCCCGCCTCGGCCAGCAGCACGTTCATGTGGCCCGGCATGCGGCCCGCCACCGGGTGGATGGCGAACACCACCTCGACGCCACCCTCTTCCAGCAGTTGCGCCATCTCCCACACCTTGTGCTGCGCACCGGCCACCGCCATGCCGTAGCCCGGCACGATGATGACCTTGCTCGCGTAGCGCATCACCGAGGCGGCGTCGAGCGCGGAGAACTCCTTCATCGTGCCCTCGATCGCCTCGCCTTCGCCGCCCGCGGCCGCGCCGCTCAGCGGTGTGAAGATGACGTTGGAGATCGGCCGGTTCATCGCCTTGGCCATCAGCTGCGTGAGCAGCGTGCCCGAGGCGCCCACCACGATGCCCGCCACGATCAGCGCCGGGTTGCCCAGCACGTAGCCCTCGAAGCCCACCGCCAGTCCGGTGAAGGCGTTCAGCAGCGAGATCACCACCGGCATGTCGGCCCCGCCGATCGGGCTGGTCAGCACCACCCCCAGCGCCAGCGCCAGCACGAAGAACAGCACGATGAGCACCGACGCGGGCGCATCCGACACGATGATCGCCAGGCCCAGCAGCGCGGTGACCGCGGCGAGCGCGACGTTCACCAGGTTCTGCTGCGGCAGCCGGTAGGCGTTCTTCATGATGCCCTGCAGCTTGGCGTAGGCGATGCACGAGCCGGAGAACGCCACCGAGCCGATCAGCGCGCCGAGCACCGCCAGCGTGGCCACCACCGGGCCATGCACCTCGCCGCGGGCGAACTCGAGCGCGGCGATCGCCGCCGCCGCCCCGCCGCCCATGCCGTTGTAGATGGCGACCATCTGCGGCATGTCGGTCATCTTCACCGTCTTGCCGCTCCACCACGCCACCGCCCCGCCCGACACGATGGCCAGCACCATCAGCCCGACGTTGTTCAGCTCGGGCGTGAAGAAGGTCACCACCGTCGCCGCGACCATCGCGTAGCCCGCCCACACGATGCCCTTTCTCGCCGTGACCGGCGAGCTCATCGCCTTGAGCCCCAGGATGAACACCACCGCGACCGCAAAGTAGGACGCCTGAATGAATCCGTTGACCATTTATGCGCCCCCTTCCTTCTTGTTGCCACCCTTGAACATCGCCAGCATGCGCTCGGTGACGACGTAGCCGCCCGCGGCGTTGGCCGCACCGAGGAACACCGCGACGAAACCGATGAGAAGCTGCACCGGATCGTCCGGGTCGGCGTGGCCGAGCACCACCATCGCCCCCACCAGCACCACGCCGTGCACGAAGTTCGAGCCCGACATCAGCGGCGTGTGCAGGATCACCGGCACGCGCGAGATCACTTCGTATCCCGTGAACGCGGCCAGCATGAAGATATACAGCGCTGCAATTCCTTCCATGATCGTTCTCCCTTACAGCCCCAGGACCTGCTTGACGCCAGCGTGGCGCACTTCGCCCGCGTGCGTGAGGCAGGCACCGGCCATCACCTCGTCGTCCCAGTCGAGCGCGAGCGCGCCGTCCTGGATGAAGGGCGAGATGAAGTTGAACAGGTTCTTGGCGTACATCTCCGACGCATGCACCGGCATGCGGCTGGGGATGTTGACCGGTCCGATCACGAGCACGTCGTGGATCCAGACCTTCTCGCCCGCCACCGTGCCTTCGACGTTGCCGCCGGTCTCGGCCGCCATGTCGACGACGACCGCGCCCGGCTTCATCTTCGCCACCATCTCGGCGGTGATGATGCGCGGCGCGGGCTTGCCCGGAATCGCCGCGGTGGTGATGAGCGCATCGCACTGCGCGACGGCCTTGGCCAGGCGCTCGGCCTGCCTGGCCTTCTCCTCGTCGGTGAGCTCGCGCGCGTAGCCGCCCGTGCCCGCCGCCGACACGCCGGTGTCGACGAACTTGGCGCCCAGCGACTCGACCTGCTCGCGCGTCTCGGGCCGCACGTCGTAGGCCTCGACCATGGCGCCGATGCGCCGCGCGGTGGCGATGGTCTGCAACCCCGCCACGCCACAGCCGATCACCAGCACCTTGGCCGGGCGGATCGTGCCGGCGGCGTAGGTGAGCATCGGAAAGAACTTCGGACTATGGTCGGCGGCGATCAGCGCGCACTCGTAGCCCGCCACCGCGCCCTGCGAGGACAGCGCATCCATGCTCTGCGCGCGCGAGATGCGCGGCAGGAGTTCGAGCGCGAACGCGGTGACCTGGCCTTCGGCCAGCTGGCGCGCGCGCGCGGCGCTCGCCCACGGCTGCAGCATGCCCAGCAGCACGGTGCCCGGCTTCAGCTGCGCAATCACGTCCTCGGTCGGCGGTTGCACGCAGAACACCACGTCCGACTGCGCGCACACCTCGGCCGCGCTCGCGGCAAACGTCACGTCCGCAAACACCGCGTCCGGAAAGTGCGCCGGCACTCCCGCGCCCTGCTGCAACACCACCCGGGCCCCCAGGCCCAGATACTTTTTCACGACATCCGGTACGACCGACAGCCGTCGTTCGCCGGGCGCTGTCTCGCTGATGACACCAAGGGTCAGGGGCATGGCATTGAGCACTCTGATAGGTAAGTTTGCGGAAGAGAAAGGAGGGGTGTCACGTCGAGGGGCGGAGGAGAGGGAAGAGAACCCCTGAGCGTTGTATCGACACCCCTCCGTAAAGGGGTTAGCATGGGGGGCAAGGACTACATGCCCTGGTAGATCGGCCCTTCGCCGCCCTGCGGGACGACCCAGTTGATGTTCTGCGTCGGGTCCTTGATGTCGCAGGTCTTGCAGTGCACGCAGTTCTGCGCGTTGATCTGCAGGCGCGGGCCGGCCTCTTCGTGCACGATCTCGTACACCCCGGCCGGGCAGTAGCGCTGCTCGGGGGCGTCGTAGCGCGCGAGGTTGATCGCGATCGGCGTACCTGCGTCCTTCAACTGCAGGTGGCAGGGCTGCTCCTCCTCGTGGTTGGTGTTCGACAGGAACACCGACGAGAGCCGGTCGAAGGTCAGCACGCCATCGGGCTTCGGGTAGTCGATCTTCGCGCACTCGGCCGCGGGCTTGAGCGCGGTGTGGTCGGCCGTGTTGCGCAGCGTCCAGGGCACCTTGCCCTTGAACAGCACCTGGTCGATGCCAAACAGCAGCGAGCCGAGGTACAGGCCCTTCTTCATGTAGGGCTTGAAGTTGCGCGTCTTGTGCAGCTCGGCGTACAGCCAGGAGTCGCGGAAGGCCGCCGGGTAAGCGGTCAGCGCGTCGCGCTGGCGCTGCTGCGCGAGCGCTTCGAAGGCGGCCTCGGCCGCGAGCATGCCCGACTTGATCGCGGCGTGGCTGCCCTTGATGCGCGCGGCGTTGAGGAAACCGGCGTCGTCGCCGATCAGGCCGCCGCCCGGGAAGATCAGCCGCGGCAGGCTCTGCAGGCCGCCCGCGGCGATCGCGCGTGCGCCATAGGCCAGGCGCTTGCCGCCGTCGAGATACTTGCGGATCTCGGGGTGGGTCTTGTAGCGCTGCATCTCCTCGAAGGGCGACAGATGCGGGTTGCTGTAGTTGAGCCCGACCACGTAGCCCACCGCCACCAGGTTGTCCTCGAGGTGATAGACGAAGCCGCCGCCGTAGGTGGCGTTGTCCATCGGCCAGCCGGCCGTGTGCACCACCAGGCCTGGGCGATGGTGCTCGGGCTTCACTTCCCACAGCTCCTTGATGCCGATGCCGTAGGTCTGCGGGTCGGCACCTTCGCGCAGTGTGTAGCGGGCCTCGAGTTGCTTGCCCAGGTGGCCGCGACAGCCTTCGGCAAACAGCGTGTACTTGGCGTGCAATTCCATGCCCGGCTGGTGGTGCGGACCCGGCGTGCCGTCACGGTTCAGGCCCATGTCGCCGGTGGCGACGCCCTTTACCGCGCCGGCCTCGTCGAACAGGATCTCGGCGCCGGCAAAGCCCGGATAGACCTCCACGCCCAGCGCCTCGGCCTGCTCGCCCAGCCACTTCACCACGTTGCCCAGGCGCACGATGTAGTTGCCGTGGTTCACCAGGCAATCGGGCAGCAGGCCGTTGGGGGCCTGGCGCGCGCCGGTCTCGGTCAGGAACAGCACCTTGTCCTCGGTGACCGCGGTCTTGAGCGGCGCGCCCCGTTCCTTCCAGTCGGGGATCAGCTCGGTGAGCGCCTGCGGGTCCATCACCGCGCCCGACAGGATGTGCGCGCCGATCTCGGCCGCCTTCTCGATCAGGCACACCGAGATCTCCTGGCCCTTCTCCGCGGCCAGCTGCTTCAAGCGGATCGCCGCCGACAGCCCCGCAGGGCCGCCGCCGACGATCAGCACGTCGAATTCCATCGATTCACGTTCCATCCTGTTCTCCTGTTCCCGACGGTGCGATTCTTCGTAGAGCCTTAGAATGGCTGAGTTTAAACGGTCGCGGGCCTCAGGCACCGACCGTGCACAACATACGGGTGCGTATGTTACATTAGCCCGCCAAACAAACAATAGGAGACAGTTGCATGAAGGAAGGGGCGAAACTCATCTACACCACGCGCATGTCGGTGCGTTGGGGCGACATGGACGCGTATGGACACGTCAATAACACGGTGTACTTCCGCTACTTCGAGCAAGCCCGCTGCGAATGGATCGAGCAGATGGGCTTCCGCGTCAGTCCGGAAGAACCGACCGGGCCGGTGATCATCAACGCCAGTTGCACCTTCCTGTCGCCGGTGAATTATCCTGCGACCGTATTGATCAAGATGTACGCGGGCGAGCCCGGGCGCACGAGCGTGATGACCTGGTACGAGCTGTTCGTCGAAGGCGATGAAAAGCTCTACGCCGAAGGGGCGGCAAAGACGGTGTGGATGGATAACCGCACCGGCAAGTCGGCCCCGTTGCCCGACGCCATCCGCGGTCTGTTCGACAACGCGGCCGGCTGAACCGGTCACGGCGGCCGAGAACTAGAAAACGTAGCGCCGCCAGCACAGATAGAACCTTCGATTGATGGTGAGGAGACATCATGAATCTTGCTGATAACGCGCCCCTGTGGACGCCTACCGCCGAGCGTATCGCCTCGGCCAACGTCACCGCCTTCCGCCTGGCAGCCGAGAAACGCTGGGGCGTCGCACTGCCCGACTATGACGCGCTGTATGCCTGGTCGGTGGCGCAGCCCGAGCAATTCTGGGTAAGCATCTGGGAGGGCGACGGCATGCGCGACGGCGTCATCGGTACGCGCGGCGAACGCGTGCTGGTCGATGGCGACAGGATGCCGGGGGCAAAGTGGTTCCCGGACGCACGGCTCAACTTCGCGCAGAATCTGCTGCGCTCGCGCGATGCGTCGGACGCGGTGGTGTTCTGGGGCGAGGATCGGGTCAAGAACCGCATGAGCCACGGCGAGCTCTATCGCGCCGTCGCCCACTTTGCCGCGGCGCTCAAGGAGCAGGGCGTGGTCGCGGGCGACCGCGTTGCCGCCTACATGCCGAACATGCCCGAGACGCTCGTTGCCATGCTGGCCGCGGCGAGCCTCGGCGCCATCTTCACCTCGGCTTCGCCCGATTTCGGCGTGCAGGGCGTGCTCGACCGCTTCGGCCAGACCGAACCCAAGGTGCTCGTCGCCTGTGACGGCTACTACTACGGTGGCAAGACCATCGACGTGCTCGACAAGCTCGGCGAGATCGTCGGCCAGCTGCCCTCGGTCAAGCGCGTGGTGGTCGTGCCCTACGTGCATCAGGCGCACGACCTGTCGCACGTGCCGCATGCCCGCCTGTACGCGGACTTCGTCAAGGCCTTCGCCCACATCGACGACATCGCGTTCGCGCAGCTGCCCTTCGATCATCCGCTCTACATCATGTACTCGTCGGGCACCACCGGCGTGCCCAAGTGCATCGTGCATTGCGCGGGCGGTGCGCTGCTGCAGCACCTGAAGGAGCACCGTCTCCACGGCGACGTCAAGCCGGGCGACCGCGTCTATTACTTCACCACCTGCGGCTGGATGATGTGGAACTGGCTGGTGTCAGGGCTGGCCGCCGGCGCGACGCTGCTGCTTTACGACGGCTCGCCCTTCGCGGGCGACAACCACATCATCTTCGACTACGCCGACGCCGAAGGCATGACGCACTTCGGCACCTCGGCCAAGTTCATCGACGCCTGCGCCAAATTCGGCCTCAAGCCGCGCGAGACGCACAAGCTCACGACCGTGCGCGCGATGATGAGCACCGGCAGCCCGCTGGTGCCCGAGGGCTTCGACTACGTCTATCGCGACATCAAGGCCGACCTGCAGTTGTCGTCCATCTCGGGCGGCACCGACATCATTTCCTGCTTCGTGCTCGGCTCGCCGGTGCTGCCGGTGTGGCGCGGCGAGATCCAGTGCCGCGGCCTGGGCATGGCGGTGGATGTGTGGAACGACGACGGCCGCCCTGTGCGCGGCGAGAAGGGCGAACTGGTGTGCACGAAGCCCTTCCCGGTGATGCCGATCGGCTTCTGGAACGACTCCGATGGCAGCAAGTATCACGCCGCCTACTTCGAGCGCTTTGCCAATGTGTGGTGCCACGGCGATTTCTGCGAGATCACCGCGAACGGCGGGCTGGTCATCTACGGCCGTTCGGACGCCACGCTCAACCCGGGCGGCGTGCGTATCGGCACGGCCGAGATCTATCGCCAGGTCGAGAAGCTGCATGAAGTGGTCGAGAGCCTGGTGATCGGCCAGGACTGGCCGCCGCAGAACCCGAACGACGTGCGCGTGGTGCTGTTCGTGAAGCTGCGCGAGGGGCTGGCGCTCGACGACGACCTGGTCAAGCGGATCAAGCAGACCATCCGCGACAACACCACGCCGCGCCACGTGCCGGCCAAGGTGCTGCAGGTGGCGGACATTCCGCGCACCAAGAGCGGCAAGATCGTCGAACTGGCGGTGCGCAACGTGGTGCATGGCCGCCCGGTGAAGAACCAGGAGGCGCTGGCCAACCCCGAGGCGCTGGGGCATTTCCGCGACCGCGCCGAACTGGCGGATTGAGGAGGAAGACCATGCTGATGAACCGGGACAACTCGGTGCTGCTGATCGTCGATGTGCAGGCGAAGCTCGCGCCCTTCATCCATGAGAGCGAGAAGGTTTCGGCCAACTGTGTGTGGTTGGCGCAGGTGGCGGCGCGCGTCGGCGTGCCGGTCGTCGTGACCGAGCATTTCCCCGAAAAGATCGGCGGCACGCTGGAGTCGGTGCGTGCGGTCACGCCGGACGCGCGCTACGTCGGCAAGCAGTGCTTCTCGGCACAGGCCGATGGTTGCCTGCAGGGCACCGAAGTCGAGCGTCGTCCGCAGGTCATCGTGTGCGGCACCGAGGCGCATGTCTGCGTGCAGCAGACGGCGCTCGATCTGCGCTGGGCGGGCAAGCAGGTGTTTGTCGTCGCGGACGCTTCCGGCTCGCGTGATCCGGCCAACCGTGACCTGGCCTTCGAGCGCATGCGCGGCCACGGCCTCGAGATCGTGTCGCGCGAGATGGTGGCCTTCGAGTGGTTGCAGCGCGGCGGCACCGAGCTGTTCCGTGAGGTCAATCGCGACTTCATCCGCTGACGACACAGACCCAGGGGCGCGCGCTGCGGGGGGATCAACGCCTGGCCTCGCAGTGCCCCTCTGTCGGCACTTTGTGGGGCGCAAGACCAAGGGCTGCTGACTTGGCTCGGGGTGATCGGTTATCATCGCGCTTTCCCGCAGCACTGTTCCCATGACCAAATACGTCTTCGTTACCGGTGGTGTCGTGTCCTCTCTGGGCAAAGGCATCGCCGCGGCCTCACTGGGGGCCATCCTCGAGTCCCGTGGCATCAAGGTCACGCATCTCAAGCTCGACCCCTACATCAACGTCGATCCGGGCACGATGAGCCCGTTCCAGCACGGCGAAGTCTTCGTGACCGAAGACGGTGCGGAAACCGACCTCGACCTCGGCCATTACGAGCGCTTCACCAGCGCCAAGATGAGCAAGCGCAACAACTTCACCACCGGCCAGATCTACGAGTCGGTGCTGAAGAAGGAGCGCCGCGGCGAGTACCTGGGCAAGACCGTGCAGGTCATCCCGCACATCACCGACGAGATCAAGGCCTACGTCAAGCGCGGCGCAGAGGGCGCCGACGTGGCGATCATCGAGGTCGGCGGCACGGTGGGCGACATCGAGTCGCTGCCGTTCCTGGAGGCCATCCGCCAGATGGGCTTCGAGGAAGGCCGCAACGGCACCTGCTTCATCCATCTCACCTTGCTGCCCTACATCCCGACGGCCGGCGAGCTCAAGACCAAGCCGACCCAGCATTCGGTCAAGGAGCTGCGCGAGATCGGCATCCAGCCAGACATCCTGCTGTGCCGCGCGGACCGCTCGATTCCGGTGGATGAGCGGCGCAAGATCGCGCTGTTCTGCAACGTGATGCCGGAGGCGGTCATCGAGGTGCTCGATGCCGACTCGATCTACAAGATTCCGGGCATGCTGCACGACCAGATGCTGGACCAGATCGTCTGCCACAAGCTCGACATCCTCGCCCGCGCGGCAGACCTGTCGGTGTGGGAGAAGCTGATCCATGCGCTGGAGAATCCGAAGCAGACGGTCAATGTCGGCTTCGTCGGCAAGTACGTCGATCTCACCGAATCGTACAAGTCGCTGATCGAGGCGCTCAACCACGCCGGCATGCACACCGAGTCGAAGGTCAAGATCCACTACATCGACTCCGAGGACATCGAGCGCGACGGTTGCGGCGTGCTGCAGTCCATGGACGCCATCCTGGTGCCCGGCGGCTTCGGCAAGCGCGGCACCGAAGGCAAGATCGCGGCGATCCGCCATGCGCGCGAGAACAAGGTGCCTTACCTGGGCATCTGCCTCGGCATGCAGCTCGCGGTGGTGGAGTTCGCCCGCGACGTTGCCGGCATGGAAGGTGCGCATTCGACCGAGTTCGAGCGTGACACCAAGTACCCGGTCATCGGCCTCATCACCGAATGGAAGGACCGCAGCGGCAAGATCGAGAAACGCACCGAAGAGTCCGACCTGGGCGGCACCATGCGCCTCGGTGGCCAGCTCTGCCAGTTGAAGGACGGCACGCTGGCGCGTGACATCTACGGCGCCGCCGAGATCATGGAACGCCACCGTCACCGCTACGAGGTCAACAACACCCTGCTGGCCAAGCTCGAAGCCAAGGGGCTGGTGGTGTCGGGCCGCGCGCCGGTGACCGACCTGTGCGAGATGGTCGAGCTGCCCGCCGACGTCCATCCCTGGTTCGTCGGCTGCCAGTTCCACCCGGAGTTCACCTCCAACCCGCGCAAGGGCCATCCGTTGTTCACGGCCTACGTGAAGGCGGCGATCGCGCGCAAGCAGGCCACGGCCTGAAGGAGCGAAGCATGAACCTCTGCGGTTTCGAGGTCGGTCTCGACAAGCCGATCTTCCTGATCTCCGGCCCCTGCGTGGCCGAATCCGAGCAGATGTGCCTGGATATCGCCGGCCAGATGAAGGAGATCTGCGGCGAGCTGGGCATTCCCTATATCTTCAAGGCGTCCTATGACAAGGCCAACCGCAGCTCGGGCAAGAGCTTCCGCGGTCACGGCATGGATGCCGGCCTCAGGATGCTCGAGGCGGTCAAGAAGCAGCTCGGCCTGCCGGTATTGACCGACGTGCACACGATCGAGGAGATCCCGGTCGTGGCGTCGGTCGTCGACGTGCTGCAGACCCCGGCTTTCCTGTGCCGCCAGACGGACTTCATCCACGCGGTGGCGGCCAGCGGCAAGCCGGTGAACATCAAGAAGGGCCAGTTCCTCGCACCGGGCGACATGAAGAACGTCGCCGACAAGGCCAGGGAGGCCAATGGCGGCGCCGACACCATCATGGTGTGCGAGCGCGGCGCGTCCTTCGGTTACAACAACCTCGTCTCCGACATGCGTTCGCTGGCGATCATGCGCGACACCGGCTGTCCGGTGGTGTTCGATGCCACGCACTCGGTGCAGCTGCCGGGCGGGCAGGGCACGGCATCGGGCGGTCAGCGCGAGTTCGTGCCGGTGCTGGCGCGCGCAGCGGTTGCCGTAGGCGTGGCGGGTCTCTTCATGGAGACTCATCCGGACCCCGCCAAGGCGCTCTCCGACGGCCCCAACGCCTGGCCGTTGCCGAAGATGAAGGCGCTGCTGACGACCATCAAGGACATCGATGCGCTGGTCAAGCGCCAGGGTTTCCTCGAGGCCACGCTCTGAGATTCCAAACCTACGTTAAGCAACAGGACTACACATGAGTGCAATCGTTGATGTGATCGCCCGCGAGATTCTCGACTCCCGCGGTAACCCCACCGTCGAAGCCGACGTGCTGCTGGAATCCGGCGTGATGGGCCGTGCCGCCGTGCCGTCGGGCGCGTCGACCGGTTCGCGCGAGGCGATCGAGCTGCGTGATGGCGACAAGTCGCGCTTCCTGGGCAAGGGCGTGCTGCGCGCGGTCGAGAACGTGAACACCGAGATTGCCGAGGCGATCATCGGTCTCGACGCCGAAGAGCAGGCCTTCATCGATCGCACCCTGATCGAGCTCGACGGCACCGAGAACAAGTCGCGCCTGGGCGCCAACGCCATGCTGGCGGTGTCGATGGCCGTGGCCAAGGCGGCTGCCGAAGAAGCCGGCCTGCCGCTGTACCGCTACTTCGGTGGCTCCAGCCCGATGGTGATGCCGGTGCCGATGATGAACGTCATCAACGGCGGCGAGCACGCCAACAACAGCCTGGACATCCAGGAATGCATGATCATGCCGGTCTCGATGACCAGCTTCCGTGAGGCCCTGCGCTGCGGCGCCGAGATCTTCCAGCACCTGAAGAAGATCGTCGACGCCAAGGGCTACCCGACCACCGTCGGTGACGAAGGCGGCTTCGCGCCCAACGTCTCCGGTACGGAGGAAGCGCTCAACCTGATCCAGGAAGCGATCATCGCCGCGGGCTACGTGCCTGGCCAGGACGTGCTGCTGGCGCTGGACTGCGCCGCCTCCGAGTTCTACAAGGATGGCAAGTACGAGCTGAAGGGCGAGGGCCTGTCGCTGACGGCCGAGGGCTTCACCGACTATCTCGCGACCCTGTGCGACAAGTTCCCGATCGTCTCGATCGAGGACGCGATGGCCGAAGGCGACTGGGCCGGCTGGAAACTGCTGACCGAGCGTCTGGGCAAGAAGGTTCAGCTGGTGGGCGACGACCTCTTCGTCACCAACACCAAGATTCTGGAACAGGGCATCGAGCAGGGCGTGGCCAACTCGATCCTCATCAAGATCAACCAGATCGGCACGCTGACCGAGACCTTCGCCGCGGTCGAGATGGCCAAGCTGGCAGGCTACACCGCCGTGATCTCGCACCGCTCGGGCGAGACCGACGACTCGACCATCGCCGACATCGCCGTCGGCCTGCGCGCGATGCAGATCAAGACGGGTTCGCTGTCGCGTTCGGACCGTATCTCGAAGTACAACCAGCTGCTGCGCATCGAGGAAGACCTGGGCGATACCGCCGTCTACCCGGGCAAGCGCGCGTTCTACAACCTGCGTTGAACGCGTCTCTGAACTGAGCTGAAGCACGTGCGAGGCCGGCGGGCAATCCGCCGGCCTTTGTCGTGCGTGAGCCGACCGTTTCCCGACCATGCGCTGGCCCATCCTGATCCTTCTCGCACTCGTCGTGCTGCTGCAGTACCCGCTTTGGCTGGGGAAAGGCGGCTGGCTGCGCGTGTGGGAGGTCGATCGACAACTGCACGAACAGCGTGCGGAGAACCTGCGGCTGGAGCAGCGCAATGCCGGCCTCGAGGCCGAAGTGCGCGACCTCAAGTCGGGCAACGAGGCGATCGAGGAGCGGGCGCGCTTCGAACTCGGCCTGACGCGGCCGGACGAGATCTACGTGCAGGTGCCGCAAGAATAAGCCGGGGCGAACATGCCCGGGAGGGGGGCAGAAAGGGGTCTCGCTCCGCTCAGCTCGACGCGACCAGGGTGCGCGCACCGTCTATACGCGGTGCGAAATAACGGTTATCCAGCCGTTCCACGCGTACGCTGCCCCGGCTCGACGGCGCATGCACGAAGCGGCCGTCGCCGATGTAGATGCCCATGTGCGAATGCCGACGCTTCATGGTGTTGAAGAACACCAGGTCGCCGGGCTGCAACTGGCTGAGTTCTATCGGCCGCGTGCGATCCGCTATCTGCGCGGCATTGTGCGGCAGGCGCTTGCCGCTGATGTTCTCCACGATCCACGCCACCATGCCGCTGCAATCCAGGCCGGCTTCGGGGTTGCGGCCGCCGAAGCGATAGCCGGTGTCGAGCAGGCCGAGTGCGAAGAGCACCATTTCGCGTGCGTGCGACTCGTCTTCGAGGGAGAAGTAGGTCGTACCGTCACGCGACGGCGTGACCGGGGGCTCGGCAGCCGGGCGTGCAATGGGCGCGGGGGTGGAACTGCAACCGGCCAGCACGGCAATCGACAGAGCGAGCGCGGCAAGGACCGCGGGCCGCGCATGTGGGTTCAGGACGTCGAAGGAGGGTGGCAAGTAACTCATGCGCGCAAAGATAGTTCAGCCTTGCGCGAGCGTCCACCCTCCAGTCGCCCCGGTCTGCCGCAGATTTCACCGGCAGGCTTGCACCCGAGCCTCAATCCAAGAGCTCGATGCGTCCGCTGATGCTCACGCCGATCTGGCTCTCGCCGCCTTCCAGCGGCGCAGCGGCTTCGGCCATCATGGCTGAAGCGGCCTTCATCCGCACCGGCATTGGCGGCTGGTAGCCTTGCTCGCCGATGGACAAGTGCGCGATCCGGTAGCGCTTGCCCAGTGCTCCCGCGATCAGGCCGGCGCGCTGCTCGAAATTGCGGATCGCGATCACGGTCGCCTCTTCCTCCGCCTTCTGCCGGGTTTCCGGTGCGGGCTGCATCGCCACGTGCGACAGCGCAAGGTTCGCCTGCAACTTGCCGATCAATTCGGACAGCGCGGGCAGATCGCGGCTCTCGATGCGAATCTCCGATCGCATTCGCCATGATTCGATTCGTCCCTGACCGTCCTTGCCATAGACCGGCCAGGTCGATACGCCGCCGGATTGCGCCTTGACGCTGGCGAAGCCGCGCGCGAGTTCGAGCGCCTTGGTGATGCGCTGGTTGATGTCGTTCGCGAGCACGGCGGCGTCGCGGCCGCTGCTTTCGGCGTACAGGGTGGCGACCCCGAGGTCGTTGGGGGCGGGAAGGTGTGCTTCGGTCGACAGGTCGATCGTGGGGCGGTCCGATGGCAGGGCAGCGTCGGGCGGGGCGGCTTTGGCCGGGACGACGGTGACCACAGCGGTCAGGGCGGAGGCGAGGACGGTGCGACGCCAGAATGAAATTGACATGGAGGGCTCCTGAAAGGGCGAGGGCGGGAAACGCCCGCGCAGCGATGTGTCTGGGGCGAGGTATACCTCAGTTCGCGCCTTGCCGGGCGCGAGGGCTGTAAGCGCGGATTGCGGCATGGCGCCTGTCCCCGCACACCTGATTGACCGCATCGTGAGTCCGGGGCATCCTGCCGAGCTTTCCCCGGCCGTGCAATGAGTCCTCGATTATTCGGTGCCGCGTGCGTCGCCCTTTCCGCTGCCGCCTTTGGTTCGATGGCGATCTTCGCCCGCTATGCGTACGCCGGCGGTGCGGAGGTGATTGCCGTGCTGCTGCTCCGGTTCGTGATCGCTGCGGCGCTGATGACCTGCTTCATGCTTGCGACACGCCGGCGCTGGCCGCGGGGGCGCAATCTCCTGCTGCTGCTCGGGATGGGCGGCGTGCTCTATGTCGGCCAGTCGATGAGCTTCTTTTCGGCGCTCAATCACGCGTCGGCCGGGCTGGTCGCGCTGCTGCTGTATCTCTATCCCTTCCTGGTCACCCTGCTGGGCGCGCTGTTCCTGCGCCAACCCTTGGGAGTCGGCCGGGTCGTGGCCGTGCTGGCGGCCCTCTTCGGTACGGCACTGACGCTCGGTGGAGGCCTGGCGGGTGAGGCGGTGGGTGTGATGCTGGGTGTGGCAGCTGCGTTGATCTATTCGGTGTACATCCTCGCCGGCGGTCGTGTGCTGACGCAGGAGGATCCGCTGGCGGCCGCGACGGTGGTGATGATCGGTGCGGCCGCCGTGTTCTCTGCGCTGGCGATCTGGCAGCAGCCAGCCTTCCCTGCGAGCGTCTCGGCCTGGACGGCGGTGGTCGCGATCGCGGTGGTGTGCACCGTCGTGGCGATGCTCGGCTTCTTCATCGGCATTCGCAATCTGGGCGCGGCCGACGCGGCGACCCTGTCCACGCTCGAGCCCGTCGTCACGATCGCGCTGGCGGCGTTGTTCCTGAGCGAGCCCTTTTCGCTACTGCAGATCGTCGGCGGCGCCATCATCCTTGGCGCCGTCGTGTGGCTGACGCGCGCGGGCGCGCGCACCGCCGATCAGGCCGATGGCGTGCCGAGCACGGTGGTGGGGTCGACGGCGCGCAGCTCGGTGGAGTAGAGACGGGCATTGTCGACGTAGTGGCTCGCGTTCCACTTCAGATGCTCGATCTCGGCATCGGACAGTTCGCGAATCACGCGGCCGGGAGAGCCGACGACCAGCGAGCGATCGGGAATCACCTTGCCCTCGGGGATCAGCGCGTTGGCGCCGATGATGCAGTTCTTGCCGATCACCGCCTTGTTGAGGATGACCGCGTTGATCCCGATGAGGCTGCCGTCCCCAATGGTGCAGCCGTGCAGCATCGCCATGTGGCCAACGGTGACGTGCTTGCCGATGGTCAGCGGTACGCCCTTGTCGTTGTGCAGCACCGATCCGTCCTGGATGTTGCTGCCTTCGCCGATGGTGATCGGGTCGTTGTCGCCGCGGATCACGACGTTGTACCAGATGCTGACGTCGCGGCCGGCGTCGACCGCGCCGATGACCGTCGCGTTGTGCGCGACCCAGGACCCTTCGCCGAAGCGCGGCGTGCGGTCGCCCAGGGCGTAGATGCTCATGCTTGTTCTCGCTGTCTATGCATACCGGTGTGAGCCGGCTTTCGGGGGGCGCATCATATCAAGTGCGAACCGTGGTGCAAACCGCGGCAAGCGCGGCGATGTGGCTGATCTGACGCAGAATTTAGCGCACGGCCGGGTGCAGTGCTAGCATTCGGGCCGCAACCGGAAAAACCCATGCTCAGCTATCGTCACGCCTTCCATGCCGGCAATCATGCCGACGTCCTGAAACACGCGGTCCTGCTCGAACTGCTGTCCTATTTCAACCGCAAGGACAAGCCCTGGCACTACATCGACACGCACGCGGGTGGCGGCTGTTATGCGCTGGACAGCGAGCAGGCGGGCAAGACCGCCGAGTACGTCGATGGCATTGCCCGCCTGTGGGGCCGCGACGATCTGCCCGAGCCGCTCGCCGCCTACCGTGCTGCCGTCGCGCAGTTCAATCCGCATGGCCGGCTCCTGTTCTATCCGGGGTCGCCCGCGCTGGCGATGACTGCCGCGCGCGCGCAGGATCGACTGCGCCTGTTCGAACTGCACCCGGCCGATTTCGAGTCGCTCGACCGCACCTTCGCCAGCGAGACCGAGCGGGTGCAGTGTCGCAAGGCCGACGGCTTCGCGGCGCTCAAGAGCCTGTTGCCCCCGCCTTCGCGGCGTGCCGTGGTGCTGATCGACCCGCCTTACGAACTCAAGGAGGACTACCGGCGCGTGCTCGATTGCCTGAAGGACGCGCTGCGCCGCTTCCCGACCGGTACCTATGCCGTGTGGTATCCGCTGCTGGCCCGCCCCGAGGCGCGCGCCCTGCCGGCCCGTCTCGCCGAGCTCCGTGCCGACAGCTGGCTGGATGTACGCCTGGCGGTCCGCCAGCCGCCGCGCGACGGCTTCGGCATGTTCGGCAGCGGCATGTTCATCGTCAATCCGCCCTGGGTGCTGCCCGAGCGGCTGGAGGCGATGATGCCCTGGCTGGTGAAGACGCTGGGTGTCGACGAGGCGGCGGGCTTCGACCTGGAGCATCACATCGAATGAAGCCGCGAACGCAGCCCGATTCGCTCGACGCCTTGCGCGAGGCCTTGCGGGCTTTTGCCGCCGAGCGCGAGTGGGCGCAGTTCCATACGCCCAAGAACCTCGCCATGGCGCTGTCGGGTGAGGCGGGCGAGGTGATCGAGCACTTCCAGTGGCTGACCGCCGAGCAGTCCGCCGAACTCACGCCCGAAGCACGGGCTGCCGTGGCGCTGGAGCTGGCGGACGTGCTGATGTACCTCGTGCGACTGGCCGATGTGCTCGATGTCGATCTTGTTGCCGCGGCGCAACGCAAGCTGGCGCTCAATGCCGAGCGCTACCCGGTCGAGCGCGCCCGCGGACGATCGGACAAGTACGACCGGATCTGACTGGCCGTCAGGTCTGCAGGGTGGTGTTGCACCAATGCTGCGGCGCAACGCACGCAGGGGGCGGATGGCGCATCAAGCTGATTGGGGGCGCGTCAATTTTCTGAAACAATAGGGCCTTTGTATCTTTCGGGACACTTGAAGTGGACCTGCAGCACATCAGCGAAATCGAGCGCGCAACACATCGCGGGCGGGGCGAGATGCTCCGCCTCGGCATCGGCCTTCTCTTCATCGTCGGCGTCATGTTCTACGCCGCCATGCGCGGCACCGGCGAAGGCGGAATGATCCTTGTCATGGCGGCGATGGTCGGCGGCTACATGGCCATGAACATCGGTGCCAACGACGTCGCCAACAACGTCGGCCCGGCCGTCGGCTCGAAGGCGCTCAGCCTTGCCGGAGCGCTGGTCATCGCCGCGGTCTTCGAGGCAGCGGGCGCGTTGATCGCCGGCGGCGAGGTCGTGGGCACCATCCGCAACGGCATCATCAACCCGGACCTGATCACCGATTCCGACACCTTCGTGTGGATTATGCTGGCGGCGCTGCTCGCCGGGGCGCTGTGGCTCAACATTGCCACGGCGGTCGGGGCGCCGGTGTCGACGACGCACTCGATCGTCGGCGCCGTGCTTGGCGCGGGCATGGCGGCAGCGGGGCCGGGCATCGTGGACTGGGAGACCATGACGGGTATCGTGGCAAGCTGGGTCATTTCGCCGTTGCTCGGCGGTCTGTTTGCGGCCGGTTTCCTCTACCTCGTCAAGCGCAGCATCACCTACCAGGCCGACATGGCCGCCGCCGCGCGCAAGATGGTGCCGCTGCTGGTGGCGTTCATGGCCTGGACGTTCGGCACCTATCTGATCTTGAAGGGACTCAACCGAGTGTGGACGGTCGGCTTCGGTGAGGCCGTGGCGTATGGGCTCGTCATCGCGGTGCCGGTGTTCCTGCTCACCAAGCGGGCTATTGGCGCGCGCGGCGTTCTGCTTGCCAACACCAAGCAGAGCGTCAATCGTCTGTTCACCGTGCCGCTAATCTTCGCGGCAGCGCTGCTCAGCTTCGCGCATGGCTCGAACGACGTGGCGAACGCGGTCGGTCCGCTGGCCGCCATCGTGGATGTGGTGTCCAACGCGGGCGTCGTGAACAAGTCCGCGCCGATTCCGACCTGGGTCATGATGGTCGGCGCGCTCGGTATCGCGCTCGGGCTGGCGCTGTTCGGACCCAAGGTGATCCGCACCGTGGGGTCGGAGATCACCGAGCTCGACCAGATGCGCGCCTACTGCATCGCCATGGCGGCGACGCTGACCGTGATCGTGGCCAGTCAGATGGGGCTTCCGGTCAGCTCCACGCACATTGCCGTGGGCGGTGTGTTCGGGGTCGGCTTCCTGCGCGAATACCTGAAGAGCAACTACGATCGCATGGTGGCCGAGATCAAGGCGCATCACCCCGAGGGCGACCTCGCCGCGATCGAAGCCTTCATTGCCCGCTTCGAGAAGGCGTCGATCGAAGAGAAGGGCGAGATGCTGCGGGACCTGAAGGAGCGCTCCAAGAAGGCCGAGGACCCCGCGCACTTCTCCAAGACCGAACGCAAGGGGTTGCGCAAGGTCTATCGGCGCGAACTGGTGAAGCGCTCGCAGCTGATGCGGATCGCCGCAGCGTGGGTCATCACGGTGCCTGCGTCGGCGCTGATGGCGGCGATTCTGTTCTTCACCATCCGCGGCATGATGTTGCCCTGAGCGGCCTGCGGACATGAGCTTCGTCGAACTGCTGACGGTCCTGATGCTCGGTGGCATCGTCTGGTTCTGGTTCGACAGCCTGAAGGCGCGCGAGGCCGGTTTGGAGGCCGCACGACGCGCCTGTCTGCGGGAGGGGCTGCAGTTTCTCGATGAAACGGTGGTCGGCCACGGCCTCAAGCTGGCCCGTGACGAGCACGGCCACATGGTGCTGCGTCGAGGTTTCGACTTCGAGTATTCGCTGACCGGTAACGACCGCTACCGGGGCGCCGTGGTGATCGAAGGGCGCGAAGTGGTTCTTGTGGATCTTACCGAGCACCGGGCGCAGGTCGTCAGCCTGTTCTGAACGCCGGGCGGCTCATGGGCGGCCGTCCTTGCAGCCTCAGCCAGAGACTGCGCGCAGGAATTCGTTGCGGGCCTGCGCCGAGCGTTCGAACTCGCCACTGAAGGCCTGCGTCACCACGCGTTCGTCGCCGCGCCTGTCCTCGCCTAGCAGCAGGCACAGCTGCTCGGCTTCGATCACGCAGGCTGCGCCGGCGGCCTTGCCGTGCTGCATCAAGGCGTCGGCAATGTCGCGCGTCATCCATTCCTGATAGGTGAAGCGGTGGCCGATCGCATCGACCAGCCGTGCGATGCGGCCAAAACCGTGCAGGCGTCCGCCCGGCAGGTAGGCGACGTGTGCCACGCCACGGAAGGGCACCAGATGATGGGGGCAGACGCCATGCACCGCGATGCCGCGGACCACGACCATGTCGCGGCGCTCGTCCTCGAAGCCGTCGCCCAGTACCTCGGCAGGGTCGAGGTCGTAACCGCCGAGCAGGCGCTTCTGCCATAGCTCGCGTACCCGTTGCGCGGTGCGACCGGTGTGCGAGGTGGCGGCGTCGATGCCGCAGGCACGCAGCAGGTCGCCGATGGCGCGCTCGAACGCCGGCGCATCGAAGTCGCCGGTGCGGGCGATGCCGACGCTGCGCGGGCGGGGCGGGGCGGGGTGATCGTGCTCGTCGTGGTCGTGTCGGGACATGGCGTTGCTCCACGCGCGTCGGCGCAAACGGGGAGGCAATGATACGCGGATCGCGCGGCCGTGGCCCGAAACGGCCGGGGTGTCAGGCGATGAAGACGGGGTCGGAGAACACCAGCGTGCCGTCCTTGCGCATCATCAGGTTGTTCGCGTTCAGGATGTCGGGCAGCACGTGGTACTCCTCGACGAAGTCCGACAGGGCCTTGAGCGCCCGCTGCATGCTGTCGGTCATGGCCAGCGGATTGACGGTCAGGTGATACAGGGCGATGCGCCCCATGTCCATGCCCAGGCGGCTCCATTGCTCGCAGGCCGACCAATAGGTGTCGATCAGGCGCAGTGCGAGGTCGGCGGCGGCTGAGTCCTGTGCGAGCGGATACAGCTTCTCCATCTCGATCAGATGCAGCGGATAGCCCGAATGGGCGCGGCCGATGATGCCGTGGTCGGCGTAGATGACCGGGAAGTGCTCGCCGCACGGGCGGTCGTCGGCGGTATAGAGGAAGTAGTCGGCGGGCGAACTGACGATCTTGTAGACCCGTTCGCCATCGCCCTTGTCGAGCACGATCGAATACTCGCCGCGGCCGATTTCCGGCTTGCCGTCGAGCAGCGGGTGTGCCGGAACCGGGTCCGGCAGCAGAATGTCACCACGGCCGATGCGGGCGCGTGCTGCAGCGAGGTCGATCATGGGCTCGGCTCCGTGTGCTTACGCCATGATGTTATAGCCGGCGTCGACGAAATGGACCCCGCCGGTCACCAGGCGGCCGGCGTCCGACACCAGGAAGGCGGTCAGCGCGCCGATGTCTTCCGGCGTGACGAGTGCATGCATCGGCGAGCGCTCGACCGCAGCGGCCATCAGCCCGTCGAAACCAGCGATGCCGGAGGCGGCACGCGTCATCAGCGGGCCGGGCGACACGGCGTTCACGCGGATGCCCTTGGCACCGAGTTCGGCCGCCATGTAGCGGGTGGCGGCCTCGAGCGCGGCCTTGCACAAGCCCATCACGCCGTAGTTCGGGATGACCTTCTCCGAGCCGAGGTAGGTCATCGTCACCAGCGCGCCGCCGCCGGCCTTTGCCAACAGCGGTTCGGCCTTCTTGGCCAGGCGTACGAAGGAGTGGGTCGACACGTCCATCGCCAGCGCGAATCCGTCGGCCGACGTGTCCACCACGCGGCCGTGCAGGTCGTCGCGCTTGGCGAAGGCCATGCTATGCACCGCGAAGTCGAGCTTGCCATGGCGCGCTTCGATCTCGGCGAACACCGCGTCCATGGCTTCCGGCTGGGTGACGTCGAGCAGTAGCACGTCCTCCACGCCCAGGCGCTGGATGATCGGCTCGATGAAGGCGCGGGTCTTGTCGTTCTGGTAGGTGATGACCAGCTTCGCGCCGGCTTGTGCGCAGGCTTCGGCGACACCGGTCGAAATGGACTTCTCGTTGGCGATGCCCGTGATGAGACCGACCTTGCCCTGCAGGTTGACGATGGGATTCATGCTTATAGTCCTCGCAATAAAAGGGAATTTTGTGCGCTGCGCAAGCCGTCATCAAAGCATCGGACGATGACAATCTTTCGCATGTTCCGTGACGAAAGCGGCAGACGTCGATGAGTTGTAATGGAGTATATTCTGCAATGCAGCATTAACGAACCGCTGCATCACGCCTATTTGGCATTGAGAGTGCAACATGACACGCAACGCATACATCTTCATGGACTTCGACGGCGTCACCCACCCCTGGGGCGAGGTCGAGGATTTTCGCTGCCTGCCGCTCATCGAGACGGTTGTGCGCGAATTCGAAGAGGCGCGCGTGGTGATCGCCTCTGACTGGCGCATGCTGTTCTCGATGCAGAAGCTGGTCGCCCGCTTCTCCGAGGACATCCGTCCCCGCATCGTCGGTGCGACGCCGCACGTGCTGCCCAAGCATGGCGCCGAACTGCACGGCCTGCGCGAACGTGAGGCGATGTTGTGGCTGGCCCAGCACGAAGCCGACCATCGCAATGCCGCGTGGTGCGCGCTCGACGATGCGCCGGGCAACTGGATGACCCGTTCGCGCCTGCTGCTGACCGACTTCAAGCGCGGCTTCACGGAGGAGGACGCCGGTGCACTGCGGCGTCTGCTGCAGGATTTTCGCGACGGTCGCGAGAATCGTGCCGAGCCCGATTCGCCGTCGCTGTGGGCGCGCAGCATCGCCTGAATGCTGTGGCCGCCCGGTGTCCGATTGCCTAGCCGGTTGGCGCTGTGCACAATGTGCGCCCCTTTCCCGATACGCCGGCACCCATGACTGCGCCCGACTCCGTCCTCGCCCCCGATCCTCTTGCCGCCTGTGTCGATGCGCAGGCGCAACGCCAGGCCGCTCATCTGGCCCAGGAGGCCTTCGCACGCGTGTTTCGGCTCAGCGTGGGCGAAACCGACGAGATCCGCCTGCGCGGGGTGGAGCAACTGCGCCGCGAGCTGAGCGACTGGGCCGCGGCCGAGGCTGGCGAGGAGGCACGGGCGCTGCGCCTTGCCCTGCTGCTCACCGGCATGGATCAATGGGGCGTGGCGTGGAGCCAGGCCTTCGAGCTGGTCGCGATTCCCGGGCTGACCGAGTTGATCGGCTCGCTGCGTACCGGCCTCGATGAAGGCGACGAGGCGCGTTTCCTGCAGCAGTTCGAGGCCATCGGTCGTGCAGAGGAAAACGCCATCGACTTCAAGGTCGAGCTGCGGCGCGGCATCCATCTTGCGCTGTGGCATTCGTCGATCGCCACGCAGGATCGCGGTGAAGCCCTGAGGCTCGCGACCCAGCTCGGCAGCCGTCTGCTCGGCCTGCTGCGCGAGATGCCGGTTGCAGGCTGGCGCCTGGTGGCCGACGCGCTGGCGTTCATCCAGATCCGCTGCCTGGCCGACGGGCTCGCATCCGAAGGGATCGGCCAGGAAGCGACGCAGGCATTGCTCGCGGCGCTGTCGCGCGAGCTGCCGAAGGCGGAACGCGACCTGGTGATGGCCCATGCGGCGCGTGCCGTGATCGCCTGGCAGCAGGCCAATCGTCCGCCCGAGCAGGTGCATTGATGGCGCTGAAGGCAACGATCTTCAAGGCCGACATCCAGATAGCGGACATGGATCGCGGCCACTATGCCGACTACAGCCTGACGCTTGCGCGCCATCCGTCCGAGACCGACGAGCGCATGATGGTGCGCCTGCTGGGCTTCGCGCTGTTTGCGGACCCCGCGCTGGCGTTTGGCAAGGGCTTGTGCGTCGACGACGAACCGGACCTGTGGCAAAAGGACCTGACCGGCGCCATCCAACGCTGGATCGATGTCGGTCAGCCCGACGAAAAGTGGGTGCGCAAGGCCTGTGGCCGGGCCACCGAGGTCGTCGTACTGACTTACGGGCGTGCGCTCGAGGTGTGGTGGGCCGGCGTGCGCGACAAGCTTTCACGCCAGGCAACGCTCCGTGTGATCGAGGTTTCGCGCGAGGCAAGCAGCGAACTGGCGAAGCTGGCAGAACGCACGATGCGCCTGCAGTTCAGCATCCAGGACGGACATGTCTGGGTGACCAATGGCCGTGACACGGTGCAGATCGAGCCTCGCACCCTGTTGGGCGCCGACCGCGTCTAGCGCCGCCTGGCGCGCCGCTTAGGCGGTGGTTCGCAGAAAATCGGCGACGGCCGCTGCGGCGCGATCTGGATCTTCCTGCATGAAGCAGTGCCCACCCGGCAGCACCTCGCGGCGCGCGACGGGATTGCTGCGCGTCCAGCGCTCCACGGCGCGTGCGGCGAAGGGGTAGGTGTCCTCGCCACGTAGCACCAGCGTCGGCGTGGTGATGCGCGCCAGCGATGCCCATAGCCGGCGCGGATACGAACCGAAGATTTCCGCTTCACGCGACGGGCGGCATTTCAGCTCCACGCCGCCGCCCGGATGATCGCGCAGCGCGTGCTGCACATAGGCTTGCAGCGCATCGTCGCGCCAGCCCTTGAACATGCCGCGGTTGCGCAGGCCGTCCATCGCCTCTGCACGGCTGTTCCAGTGGTGCCGGCGCTTGCTCGCGCGCTGTGCCAGCGTATTGCGCGAGTACAGCCCCACGACGTCCGACAGTGCCATCAGCCCGATCATGGCGGGTGGAAACAGCACCGGGTCGAGCAGTACGGCACGCCTGAAAGTTTCCGGCGAGCGCGCGAGCATCAGCGTGCTGAGGACCGAACCGAAACTGTGGCCGACCGCGTGGACGTCCACGTTCCCGAAGCGTGGCTGATGAGCCCGCCAGGCCTCGAGGGCGAACTCGGCGCAATGGTTCCAGCCCGGGAAGCGTCCGCCGTGATCGCTGTCGCCATGGCCCGGTACGTCCGACAGGAAGAGATCGAAGCGTTCGGACAGGCGTTCGAGCATTGGTGCATAGGTGAGGCCGCAATAGCCGTTGCCATGCAGGAAATGGATCACCGGTCGGCCCGATGGCGGCGAATGGTGGCCGCGCAGGGTATGTCCATTGCCAAGGCGGTGCGACCAGGAGAGCAGTTTCATTCGGTTGGGAAGCGCGTGGGCAGGGGGTCAGCCGTGCTCCGCAGCGGCCTCGCCGGTTGCGGCGGTGTACCAGACGATCCAGCCGGGGACGTGCGCCGCGGGCATCGGCCGCGCGATGCCGTAGCCCTGGCCGAGTCGGCAGCCGATCTCGATCAGGGCCTCGGCATGATCCATGGTCTCGACGCCCTCGGCAATCACCTGGCGGTCGAACGCCTGGGCCAGATGGACCACGCTGAGCACGATCGCGCGGTCGTCGGCGTCGGACAGCATGTCGCGCACGAAGCTGCGATCGATCTTGAGCAGGTCGACCGGCAGGCGGCGGAAGTAGGCCAGCGAGGCGTAGCCGGTGCCGAAATCATCAAGGGCGAGCCGCACGCCCAATGCACGACAGGCCGTCAGCACATCGAGCGCCGCATTCATGTCGGTGATCGCGGTCGACTCGACGATCTCGAGTTCGAGCCGGTCGGGCGCGATGTCCGGATGTTCGTCGAGCATCGCCTTCAGGTCGGCGACGAAGTTCGCCTTGAGCAGATGGCGCGCACTGATGTTGACGGCCACCGGCAGGTCAAGACCCGCCGCGCGCCAGTTGGCGACCTGCTCGAGCGCCGTGCGGATGACCCATTCGCCCAGCGTGATCTCGAGTTCGTTGCCTTCGAGTGCAGGCAGGAAGTCGGCGGGGGGGCGCAGTCCGACTTCGGGATGGTTCCAGCGCACCAGGGCCTCGGCGCCTACCGGCCGGCGCTCGAACATGTCGACCTTGGGCTGGAAGTGGAGCACGAACTCGCCCTGCTCGAGAGCCTGCGCCAGCCGGCGCAGCAGTTCCTGCTTCTGGCGCAGCGAGGCCTCGACGCTGGAGTCGAAGACCTGCACGCAGTTGCGACCGCGCTGCTTTGCGAGATACATCGCCTGATCCGCATGACGCAGCAGGGTGTCGGCATCGACCCGGTCGTCCGGATACAGCGCGACCCCGATGCTGGCCGACACCGCCACGCTGTCGTCGCGCAACTGGACGGGTTCGCTGACCGCTTCCAGGATGCGGTCGAAGACGCTGTGGCTGTCGAGGTCTCCGAGCAGGATCACGAACTCGTCACCACCGAGGCGGGCAATGGTATCCACCGAGCGCAGCATCGTCTGCAGGCGGTCGACGATCTCCACGAGCAGTTGGTCGCCCGCCTCGTGGCCATACTGGTCGTTGATCGGCTTGAAGCCGTCGAGGTCGAGCAGGCAAACGGCGAGCGGCCTGCGGCTGCGGTCGGCGTGGGCGATGGCTTGGCGCAGGCGATCCTCCAGCAGGCGGCGGTTGGGCACGCCGGTCAGCGGATCGAAGTGGGCGATGCGGTCGAGTTCCTCCGCATGCGCCTTCAGGCGGCTGACGTCCGAGAAGACCGCCACGTGGTGGACCAGCCTGCCGTTGTCGTCGAGCACGCGGGTGATGGACAGCGATTCCGCGAACAGCTCGCCGTTCTTGCGTCGGTTCCAGACCTCGCCACGCCAGTGGTCGGTGGTCTGCAGGCTGCGCCACAGCTGCGTGTAGAAGTCGCGCGATTGTTTGCCCGAGCTGAGGATGGACGGGTTCTGGCCCAGCACCTCCTCGCGCGCGTAGCCGGTGATGCGGGTGAATGAGGGATTGACGTCCACGATGCGGTTGTCCGCATCGGTGATCAGGATGGCCTCGTAGCTGTTCTGGAACACGCTGGCAGACAGGCGCAGCGCGTCTTCCGACTGCTTGCGCTCGGTAATGTCCTCATGCGTGCCCGCCATCAGCTGCGGCGAGCCGTCGCGTGCGCTGGTGATCACGCTGCCGCAGGAGTGGATCCAGACCCAGTGTCCGTCCTTGTGCCGCATCCGGATGTCGTGGCGGAAACCCGGCACCTCGCCGGCGAAATGGGCCCGCAGCTTGCGCTTGATGGCGATCTGGTCGTCGGAGTGGGTGAGCCTGTGCCAGGTCTCGATGGTGACGGGGGCGAGCTCCTCGGGGGTGTAGCCCAGCATCTCGGCCCAGCGCCGATTGATCTGGAGTTCGCCGGTCGGGATCGTCCACTCCCAGGTGCCGACCTGTGTGGCGGCGATCACGTTGTCCAGTCGCTCGCGCTCGAGCTTCATCGCTACCGCCAGATGTCGGGCCTGACGGTTGGACCGGTCCAGTTGGCGGTTGCGTCGGGCGAGCCCGATGGCAAGTGCGAGGATGATGCAGCCGGCGCCGAGGAGCGAGATCACGACGGGCTGGTAGCGGTCGAAGACGTCCTGCCAGGTGAACTCGGGCAGTTGGTCGAACGGAGGGGCGCGCAGGCTGCGCATCGCCGATTCGACCGGGGCATAGTCGGCGGGGATGGAGAAGCCGTGAATGCCGGCGGCGATGGCGGCCGGGTCGTCGGCCTCGAGGTTGAGCAGGCGGGCGGCGATCACGCGCGCCGTCTCGCTGTTGACCTGTGGCAACGCGACCAGCGGCCATTCGGGATACAGGCGGGTGGACAGCGCGTAGGGAAAGCCCGGGAGATTCTGGCGGTTCAGGATGCGCAACTGCGAGATATCGGTCCGGCCCTCGCGTGCGAGATCCTCCAGCACGCCGGTGCGGACGAAACCGGCGTCTGCCTCGCCCTTGAGCACGGCATCGACGATTCGGTCATGCAACTGGGCGCTCGACTCGAACTGGATGCGGTCGAGATCGAGGCCGGCGTCGAAAAGCTCGAACGCCTGCGAGACGTAGCCACCGAGAAAACTGGGCGCCGGCGTCGCCACCCGCTTGCCGTAGAGGTCGTGCAGGGTCGTGATGTCGTCGCGGTCGTCGCGCACGATCATGACACCGCCGATGGCCGGCACGATGTGACCCTTCTCGGCACGGACCACGGTGGCGAGCGCACCGGAGAGCAGGTTGCCGGAGCGCAGGCTGATGTAGTGCGCCGGGTTCGTGAAAACGAAATCCAGTTCGTGGCGTTGCAGCGCACCTTCCATCTCGGCCGGGTTCAGGACGCGCAGTCGAACCTCGTGGCCAGGCACGGCCTGCGTGAGGTAGTTCGCGAGCGGCTGCCAGGTGCGCTGCATGATCGCCTTGGGACGATAGCTGAGCACGCCCAGGGTCAGGACCTCGCCAGCCCAGGCGCCCGGCGTGAAGATGAGGACTGCGAGCAGGAGGATGAGCCCGCGCCGCATCATGGACGCACTCCGGCCGGCAGGAAGCGGGGCGTCGTGAGGCCGTCCAGCGACGCGGGCTGGCCCAGTTGGCCAGACCGGAGCATCAGGTCGGAGACACGGCGGGCTGCATCGCGCAGGCGCGAATCGCCGGGGTCGAGATAGGCGCGATTGGCGTCGATGCCGGGCAGCGACAATCCACGGAAGGTGGGCATGACCGCTTGCCCGGGCAGGCCGAGGCGGCGGGCGAGACGGAAGGCCGTGTCGCCCGGGTTGCGTTGCAAGGCATGCAGTCCGCGAAAATGGACGGCGATGAGGTGGGTCAGGGCCTTGCGGTGAACGTCCAGCCAGTCACGGTGCACAGCCAGCACGTCGAAGATGGTCTCGGGGATGCGCCGGCTGTCGAACAGCCGGTGGGCATCGCCGGCGAGGAGGGTGCTCGCGACCGGTTCGTAGGTGATCAGCGCATTCACGCGGCCGTCCTGCCAGGCCTGCGCATGCTGGTCGATGCGCAGGGGCACGCGGACCACTTCACTGGCCTCGAGTCCGGCGTGCTGCAGCAGATGCGCCAGCATCACGCCACCCACGGCGGTTTCCTCGACACCGATGCGGGCCCCGCGCAAGGCGTTGAGCGCGGTAACCGACGGCCGCGCGACAACGACGTCGGCACCGAGCGAGACGTCGAACACCAGCACGATGGTCAGCGGCAGGCCCTGGTCGCGTGCGCGCAGGACTTCGTCCAGCGTCAGTGCGGCCGCAACCACGTCGCGGCGGGCAAGGGCGTCCAGCGATGCGGTGGCCGATGCCGTCTCGACAAGCCGGACCTGCCGGGTGTCGAGCCAGCCTTCGTCACGCGCGACGAACATGAACTCGTAGCCGGGCCACACGTGGCTCGCGACCGATAGCGGTTGCGCTGGCGTACAGCCACCCAGCCCGCCCATGCCTCCCAGCATGAGGCCCCCCACGAGCTTGCGCAGCAAGGTGCGCCGGGAATGCATCATCGACTGCGCGTGTCCGTGTCAGAAAGGGAGCGAAGGATACGATACGCGGCCACCGGTCCGCCGTGACCGAGTTGTCACACTGGCGCGACGGCCGCGATGTCTTCAGTCCTCGCGGCGCTTGCGCGGCTTGCCCGCGGAGTAGGGCGCGTTGGCCGGGCGCGAGAACGACTTGTGGTGCGCACCCGAGTCGGGCCGTGCGTCACGCCGGGGCGCAGGGTGGTCGTCCTTGCGCGGTGCACCGGCCGGGCGCTTGCCGTCCCGCTCCCAGTTCCCGCGGGGCTTTTCGCTGCGCGGGAACTTGTCGCCCCGCTCGCCGCCTGGCTGCTTCTGCCAGCCGCCTTCGCGCCGTTCGCCCGCGAAGCCTTCGTCACGTGGCGGCCGGCGGCGCTCGGGCGTGGCAGCGGCCTCGGCCGCGCTCAGGGCGCGGATGTTCAGCGCCATCTGGCGTACGCGCGTGCGCTTCAGGATGCCCATCAGGTCATCGGGCAGGTTGGCCGGCAACTCCACCGTCGAGAAGTCATCGAACAGATGAATCTGGCCGATGAACTTGCCCTCGATTCCGCCTTCGTTGGCGATGGCGCCGACGATCTCCTTCGGGCTCGCACCCTGGTTGCGGCCGACCTCGATGCGATAGCGCACCAAGGCGCCGTCGGCGAACGAGCGGCGGCGCGCGAGGATCTCGTCGCGGTTGGGGCGCGGCGTGCGCTCGCGCGGGGCGCCGGTGGTGAAGTGCTCTTCGCGCGGTGCGCGACCGCCGCTGCCGGGCTCGGCGGTGGCGAGGTCCCAGCCGCGGCCGGACTGTTCGATCTGCAGCGGACGTTCGCGCTGGGCAATGAGGGTCAGCGCGGCGGCGACTTCGTGGATGTCGAGTTCGTTTTCCTCGACCAGGTCGTTGACGACGCCCATGAAGAAGCCGAGATCCTCGCTGCCGATGGCGTCGACCACCTGGCGCTTGAACTGCGCCACGCGCAGGTTCGTCACTTCCTCGCTGCTCGGCAGTGCGATCGGCGTGATCGGCTGGCGGGTGGCGCGCTCGATCATCTTCAGCATGCGCGTCTCGCGCGGCGCGACGAAGAGGATCGCCACGCCTTCACGGCCGGCGCGGCCGGTACGGCCGATGCGGTGCACGTAGGCTTCGGTGTCGTAGGGGATGTCGTAGTTGATGACGTGCGACACGCGCGGCACGTCGATGCCGCGCGCGGCAACGTCGGTGGCGATGACGATGTCGAGCGCGCCGTTCTTCAGCTGCTCGATCACGCGTTCGCGCAGGCCCTGGGTCATGTCGCCGTTGAGGGCTGCGGCGGCGTAGCCGCGGGCGGCGAGCTTGTCGGCGAGTTCGTCGGTGGCGATCTTGGTGCGCACGAAGACGATGGCGGCATCGAAACTCTCTTCGGCGTCGAGGATGCGGGTGAGGGCGTCGAGCTTGTCGACACCGCGGACGAGCCAGTAGCGCTGGCTGATCTTCGACACCGTGGCGGTGGCGGCGCGGATCTTGATCTCTTCCGGTTCGCGCAGATGGCGGCGGGCGACATCGCGGATCACGTTCGGCATCGTGGCCGAGAACAGCGCCGTCTGGCGCTCGGCCGGGGTGTGCTCGAGAATCCACTCGACGTCATCGATGAAGCCCATGCGCAGCATCTCGTCGGCCTCGTCGAGCACGATGGCCTTGAGCGCGTCGAGCTTCAGGCTTTCGCGTTCGAGGTGGTCCATGACCCGCCCCGGGGTGCCGACGATGACCTGGGCACCTCGCGACAGCTGGCGCAGCTGCACCACCATGCTCTGGCCGCCATAGATGGGGAGGACGTGGAAATTCTTCAAGTGGTGCGCGTACTTGGCGAAGGCCTCGGCCACCTGGATGGCGAGTTCGCGCGTGGGGGTGAGCACCAGCACCTGCGGCCGCGTGTCGGGCAGGTCGAGGCGCGCCAGCATGGGCAGCGCAAACGCAGCCGTCTTGCCGGTGCCGGTCTGGGCCTCGCCGAGGATGTCGCGGCCCGCCAGCAATTGCGGAATGCAGGCGGCCTGGATGGGCGACGGCGTCTCGTAGCCGACTTCGGCCAGCGCATTCAGGAGGGGAGTGGGCAGGTCGAGGTCGGCGAAGCGCAGGGCAGCCTCGGGGCTGGCGGGTTCGGTGCGGGCAGAGTCGGTCATGGCAGTCGGGCCGTGGTGGCGGCGATGTGCAGCAGCGCTGCGAAGTCGCAATTATCGGCGATTCTGGCGCTGCAAACGAAAAAAGCGGCTCGTGGCCGCAGCGGGGCAGTTCGGCAAGGGCCCGGCGAGGGCGCCCCGGAAAAGCAAAAACGCGGCGCAAGGCCGCGTTTCGGATGAATCGATGGACGTCTGGGACGTCGGATCGATTACAGCGGGCGGATGTTGGCCGCCTGCAGGCCCTTCGGGCCGGTCTTGACTTCGAATTCGACGCGCTGGTTTTCGGCCAGGCTCTTGAAGCCCTTGCTCTGGATTTCAGAGAAGTGGGCGAACAGGTCGTCGCCGCCGTTTTCCGGGGTGATGAAGCCGAAGCCCTTGGCGTCGTTGAACCACTTGACGGTACCGGTTTGAGTGCTCATTTGCGTTCCATATAAAAAATGACTGGGCTTGCGCCCCAAAATGCAGGAACGATCAAGAAACGTAATCCAGAGGAATCAGACCGGCACGCGCTCTTGTAGAACACGCTGGGTAACCACCAGAACAACCACTGCTTGAATCGACTGCGAGCAGCACAATACACGGTTTCCAGGGCGTGGGGAATTTATTTCGCGTGGAAACCGCAAAAAAACATTTCGTGGCCATCTCGGCTGGGAACCCATTCCGATCGGGCGTGGAGTTCTGCATCGCAATTTGCCGCCGGGGTGGAATAATGCGCGCTGTTCCAAACTGGTGAATCCAGCATGCCTATACAGTGGTTTCCCGGTCACATGGCTTCGGCGCGCAAGAAGGCGGCCGATGCGATGGCGGCCATCGATGTCGTCATCGAGGTGACCGACGCCCGCCTGCCCGAGGCGAGCAGCAATCCGATGATTGGCGAGTTGCGGCGCTTCCGCAACCGTCCCTGCCTGAAGCTGCTGAACAAGGCCGATCTCGCCGATCCGGCAGCGACGCAGGCCTGGATGGACTTCTACAACCGCCAGCCCGGCGTGAAGGCGGTTGCGATCTCGGCGAAGAGTCCGTCCGATGCGGCGCGCGTGCCGGCGCTCTGTCGTCAGCTCGCGCCGCATCGCGATGACGGCACCAAGCCGCTGCGGATGATGATCATGGGCATCCCCAACGTCGGCAAATCGACGCTGATGAATGCCCTGCTGAAGCGCAAGGTAGCGAAGGTGGGTGACGAGCCGGCGGTGACCAAGCACCAGCAGACGCTCGATCTCGGGCCGGGCATGACGCTGACCGACACGCCGGGCATGATGTGGCCCAAGATCGACTACGACTCGGACGGCTACATGCTGGCGGCGAGCCATGCGATTGGCCGCAATGCGGTGATCGACGAGGAGGTCGCGACCTTCCTCGGCGGCATCCTGCTCGAGCGCTATCCGGCCCTGCTGGCGGCGCGCTATCGCGTCGATCCGGTGCAACTCGATGGGCCCGCGCTGCTCGAAGCGGTGGGGCGCCGTCGCGGCTGCCTGGTCAAGGGCGGCGGGCTCGATCTGGAGAAGGCGGCGCTGATCCTGCTGCAGGACTATCGCGACGGCGTGCTTGGGCGCATCAGCCTGGAAACCCCGGAATCGCGTGCGCGCATGATCGCGGTGGCGGATGCCGCGCGCGCCGAGGCCGCCGCAAGCGAGCAGGGCAGCGGAGACGACGGCGAGGAGTAAGGGCGTCGGCGCCCGATGTTGGCGCTAGACCTCGGCGACGATCGCGATCCAGCGCAGCCATTGGCCGCACGCATTGCGCGGCCCGCGCAGCGAGCCGTGCCAGGGGCCTTCGTTGCAGGTGCCGCGGCTGTTGTCAGGGTCGAGTCTTACGGTGTGACCGTCCGCCTCGAGCGCGCGTTTGCCGCCCCAGCGGTTGCAGGTGGGGCAGCGGCGGAGTTCGGCGGTCAGTGGTGCGGTCATCGGGGTGTATTCGGGGTGTATTCGGGACCGGGGGCGCCGGCAATGATAGTCCGTCGACCGTCCCGCTGCAGCCCGGCTGCGGCGGAGGTGGCGGGTGACGGTCGACGCTTTGTTATGATTCGGCGATGAAGAATTCCCGCTCCCGCTTCCTCGATATCCGCGGCTTACGCTTGCATCTTCGCGAATGGGGTGCCGCGGGCGCAGCGCGACTCTATCTGCTGCACGGCTGGATGGATGCGTCTGCGTCGTTCCAGTTCATCGTCGATGCGCTGGCACACGACTGGCACGTGATCGCGCCCGATTGGCGCGGCTTTGGCAAGAGTGCCTGGTGCGGCGCCGACAGCTACTGGTTCCCGGACTATTTCGCCGACCTCGATGCCATCCTGCGCGTGGTCGAAGGCGAAGACGAGGCGCCGGTGCGTCTGGTGGGGCACAGCATGGGCGGCAATGTCGCGCTGATGTACGCGGGGATCCGGCCCGCAAGGGTCGCCGGCGTCGTCGTGCTGGATGCCTTCGGCCTGCCCGACCGTCCCGCGGCCGAGGCGCCGGGGCGCTACCAGAAATGGTTGCGTGAATTGACCGAGGCGCAGCGGCCGCGTGTTTACCCCGACCACGACGCGCTGGCCGCACGCCTGCAGCAGGACAATCCGCGTCTTGTGCCGGAGCGGGCGCGCTGGCTCGCGCGCGAGCTGGCACAGGCCGACGGCGAAGGCTTTCGCATTGCGGGCGACCCTGCCCATCGCCGAGTAAATCCGATCCTGTATCGCCGCGCCGAGGCCGAGGCGTGCTGGCGGCGGGTTTCTGCACCCGTGCTGGCGGTGGAGCCCGAAGGTGACCGGCTGCGTGAGCGTTTCGGCATCAGCGACGCGGACCATGCGGCGGCGTTCGCCTGCTTTGGCTCGATCGAGGTCCGCACGCTCGCCGCGGCGGGCCACAACCTGCACCATGACCAGCCCGAGGCAGTGGCCGGAATCATCGAGGCCTTCTTCCTGTCCCAGCACGTATGACGATCCTTCTTTCGAAGTCCGGCGACCTCGCCGCTCTGCACGCGATGAATGCCGACCTGCATTGCCATTCCACCGTTTCCGATGGCTGGCTGGAGCCGGTCGAGGTGGTTCGCCGCGCCAAGACGAATGGGGTCGATCTGCTTGCATTGACCGACCATGACGAGCTTGGTGGGCTGGCGCTGGCGGCTGCGGCCGCAGCCGAATCGGGCGTCGGCTTCGTGGCGGGCGTGGAGGTCTCGGTGTCCTTCGCTGGCGAGACGATTCATATCGTCGGCCTCGGCATCGACCCCGGCAATCCGGACCTCATCGCCGGTCTGCGGCAGGTGAGGGCGGGGCGCGACGCGCGGGCGCAGCGCATGAGCGAGGCGCTGGCAGCGGTAGGGATTGCCGGCGCGCTGGAAGGCGCGCATCGCTTCGCCCGCAACCCGGCGCTGGTCAGTCGCGCGCATTTCGCCCGTCACCTGGTTGCGAGCGGTGTGATGCCCGACGTCAGGACGGTGTTCGACCACTACCTGGTGCGTGGCAAACCCGGCTTCGTCGAGCACGAGTGGGCGTCGCTGGAAGAGGCGGTGGGCTGGATCGTCGGTGCCGGGGGCATCGCCGTGGTCGCGCATCCGGCGCGCTATCGCCTGTCGGCGGCGGACATGACCCGGCTGCTCGACCGTTTCGTCGCTGCCGGTGGCGATGCCATCGAAGTGGTGTCTGGCGCGCACTCCGACGACGAGATGCGCCGCTTCGCCACCGTGGCCCGCCAGCGCGGGCTGCTCGCTTCGCGCGCGTCCGACTTTCATGGCGAGAAGGAAAGTCCGGTCGACCTCGGTCGCTGCAATCCATTACCCTCCGACCTCACGCCGGTGTGGTCGCGCCTGATCTGAGAAAAAAAGACAAGAACCATGGCCCAGTATTTTTCCCTTCATCCCGAGCAGCCGCAGCCGCGCCTGATCCGTCAGGCGGCCGAAATCGTCCGCGGTGGCGGCCTGGTGGTGCTGCCGACCGATTCCGCCTATGCCCTGGTGTGCGCCGTTGGCGACGCGAGCCAGCTCGAGCGGATCCGCAAGATCCGCGGCGTCGACGACCGCCATCACTTCACGCTGATGTGTCGTGACCTGTCCGAGATCGCGACCTATGCGCGCGTCGACAACAGCCAGTACCGGCTGCTGAAGGCGACCACGCCGGGTCCTTACACCTTCATTCTCGAAGGTACGAAGGAGTTGCCGCGGCGCGTGCTCCATCCCAAACGCAAGACGATCGGCCTGCGCATTCCCGAGCATGCCGTGATTTCTGCGCTGCTGGCCGAGCTCGACGGTCCGCTGCTCACGTCCACGCTGCTGCTGCCGGGCGAGGATCTGCCGCTGACCGATCCCGACGAGATCCGGGAGCGGCTGGAGAAGCAGGTGGATCTCGTGATCGAGGCCGGCTACTGCGGTCCGGAGGCGACCACCGTCATCGATCTCACGTCCGGCTCGCCGCAGCTCGTCCGGGCGGGGCGCGGCGCGCTCGAGCCCTTCGGCCTCAATGCCGACTGAGGGTCGACTGAGGGGCGCTCTGCTAGAATGCGCGGTTTCCAGCTGATGCTCCCATGGACTCATTGATCTCGACGCTGGCGATCTGGGCCTTGCCGGTGTTGCTCGCCATCACGCTGCACGAGGCTGCGCACGGCTACGTCGCCCGGCATTTCGGCGACCCGACAGCGGACCTCGCAGGCCGGATCACGCTCAATCCGCTGCGCCACATCGACCCGGTCGGAACCGTGCTGGTGCCAGCCGGCATTCTGGCGCTCAGCACGCTGTTCGGCGGGGGCGGAATCCTGTTCGGCTGGGCGAAGCCGGTGCCGGTCAATTTCGGTCGTCTGCGCAATCCCAAGGCCGACATGCTGTGGGTGGCGGCAGCGGGGCCGGCGACCAACCTGGTCATGGCGATCGGCTGGGCGATCCTGTTCCGGATCGCCATCTCGGGTGAGCCGGGCGCCTATACGCTGCCGATGATGAAGATGGCCGATGCCGGCATGCAGATCAACGCGGTGCTGATGGTGCTCAACCTGCTGCCGATCCCGCCGCTCGATGGTGGCCGCATCGCGGTCAGCCTGCTGCCGCATCGCCTGGCGTGGAGTTTCGCGCGCCTCGAGCCCTACGGCTTTCCAATCCTGCTCGTGCTGCTGTTCACGGGCGTGCTCGGAACGATCCTGTGGCCGCTGATCGCCGGTTTCCGGTTCCTGCTCGGCGTGGTGATCGGGGTCTGACGCGCGTGCGCTCATGAACATGCCGCTGGACCTGGCGCCTGTCGATGCGCCCGAGGTGCTCGAACAGGTCGTGCGCATCTACGGCGAGCCTCTGCTCGAACTGCCGAAAGACCTGTATATTCCGCCCGACGCGCTGCAGGTGTTTCTCGAAGCCTTCGAGGGGCCACTGGACTTGCTGCTGTATCTGATCCGCAAGGCCAACCTCGACGTGCTCGACATACCGATGGCGCCGCTGACGGCGCAGTATCTGGAATACGTCGAGGCAATGCGCGCGACGAACCTGGAGCTTGCGGCCGAGTACCTGCTGATGGCGGCGATGCTGCTCGAGATCAAGTCGCGCATGCTGCTGCCGCGGCCGCCGCGCGCGAGCGCGGAAGAAGAGGATCCGCGGGCCGAACTGGTGCGTCGCCTGATGGAATACGAGCGCATGAAGCTCGCTGCGGCCCGACTGGACATGTTGCCGCGGGCTGAGCGGGATTTCGAATGGGTCGGGGTGTTCGTTGCCGAGAAGGTGGTCGAGCGCCTGCCCGAAGTCAGCCTGCATGACCTGCAGTTGGCCTGGCTGCGGATCATGAAGAAGGCGCGCCTCACGCAGCATCATCGTGTCGGGCGGGAGCAACTGTCGGTGCGCGAGCACATGAGCGCAATTCTGCGCAAACTGGGCGATGGGGCCTTCGTCGTGTTCGACACCCTGTTCGATGTAAAGCTCGGGGCGTCGGGGCTCGTGGTGAGTTTTCTTGCGGTCCTCGAGCTGGTGAAGGAAAAGCTGGTCGAAGTGAGCCAGAACGAGGCGTTTTCGCCCATTTACGTCAAATTGGCCGATGCATCCCGCGACGACGCCTGAGGCTTGGCTGCGCGTCATCGAGGCGGCGCTGCTGGCGGCGCCGGCGCCGTTGCCGGTGTCGGAGTTGCGTCGCTTGTTCGACGAGGATCCGGGGCCCGATCTCGTGCGCAAGTTGCTGGACGAGCTGCGCGCGGAGTGGTTTGCCGCGGGGAAGGGGGTTGAATTGGTGCAGCTGGCGACCGGCTGGCGCTTCCAGACCCGCCCCGAGTACCAGATCTATCTGGACCGGCTGAAAGAAGAGAAGCCGCCGCGCTATTCGCGGGCGGTGATGGAAACGCTGGCGATCATTGCCTATCGGCAACCCGTCACGCGCGGCGACATCGAAGAGGTGCGTGGCGTGGCGGTGTCGCCCAACATATTGAAAACACTTGAATCGCGCGGCTGGATCGACATCGTCGGTCACCGCGACACGCCGGGTCGTCCGGCGCTTTTCGCCACCACCCGGCGCTTTCTCGATGACATGGGTCTGCGCAGCCTCACCGAGCTGCCTGCGCTGACCGAGATCGAAAAAATCATGGACCTTGTCGATGCCTCGCAAACCGAACAGCCCGTTCCGGCCCCCGCAGAAGAAGTCTGAAGCGATCGAGATCCTCGATCGTCCCGCGCGTTCGTCGCGCGGTGAACGCGGCGGCGCACGGGACGACGATGCCCAGCCGCAGGATCCGAATGCGCATCTCAATGCCGACCCGCGCGGTCCTCGTGCCTCGCGCGGCGGGCGCGGCGGAAGCCGTCCGGCGGGCGATCCGGCGCGGCGTGCGGATGCGCATGTTTCCGCACTCGGGCAGGCCGAGCGCGGTGAAGGAGCGTCACGCGGGCGACCCCAGGGCCAGGGGCGTGGGCGCAATGCGCCGACCACGCTGACCGAGCCCGAGCGCCTGCAGAAGGTTCTGGCGCAGGCCGGTGTCGCCTCGCGACGCGAGATCGAGGAGTGGGTGATTGCCGGTCGTATCTCGGTGAATGGCCTGCCGGCGACGCTTGGCCAGAAGATCGGGCCGGGCGACCGCGTCAAGGTCAACGGCAAGCTGATTCCGCTGCGCTTCACGCAGCGTTCGCCGCGTGTGCTGATCTACCACAAGCCCGAGGGCGAGATCGTGTCGCGCGACGATCCGGAGGGGCGTCCGACAGTGTTCGAGCGTCTGCCGGTGCTGCGCAAGGGGCGCTGGCTGGCGGTCGGTCGTCTCGACTTCAATACGTCCGGGCTGCTGCTGTTTACCAACGACGGCGATCTGGCGAACAAGCTGATGCATCCCCGTTACGAGCTCGAGCGCGAATACGCGGTGCGCCTGCTGGGTGAGCTGACCGAAGAACAGGCGAAGTCCCTGACCGAAGGCATTCAGCTCGAGGATGGTCCGGCGAAGTTCAACACCCTGCGTGACGAGGGGGGTGAAGGCGCCAACCACTGGTATCGCGTGACCATCTCCGAGGGGCGCAACCGCGAGGTGCGGCGCATGTTCGAGGCCGTCGGTCTCACGGTGAGCCGCCTGATGCGGGTGCGCTACGGCGCCGTGGAGCTGCCGGCGCGTCTCAAGCGCGGCATGTGGATGGAGATGCCCGAGGCCGATGCCTGCAAGCTGGCGGGGGTCGCCGCGCCGCAGCGGCAGGGGCAGGATGAAAAGCGCGTCAAGCGCCCGCCGAAGATGCATCGCACGACGCCGTCGCCGCGCTGAGCTTCGCCAGCGACGCTTCCATGCGTCAAGGGCCAGGCAAGCTGCTGCGTTGCAGCAGTTTGCCTGGCTGTCCGTTTTGCAGCTATAATTCCGCGGCTTTGATGGATGGCTTGGTTCTGATGGCGCCTTGCAGGTGCCTTGGTCGCGTCCGTCATTCGGTTGTGACCAGCGGCGTGTTCCCGGCAGGAACAATTGTTTGATGGGCGTTAGGCCCATTTTTTATTTGTGCGCGACGATTTCGCGCGTGGTGGAAGAAAGGCATGCGAGCAGGAATCGAGAATCTGATCGAACAGGTGGTGACCGGTCTCGGCTATGAACTCGTCGATATCGAGTTCTCGCCGCGCGGGCGTCTGCTGCGCGTGTTTCTCGACATCGAGCGCGGGATCACGGTCGACGACTGTGCAACGGTGAGCAACCAGTTGCAGCGTGTGTTCGAGGTCGAGAATGTCGACTACGACCGCCTCGAGGTGTCCTCGCCGGGTCTGGATCGCCCGTTGAAAAAGCTGGCCGACTTCGAACGCTACGCTGGCGAAGACGTTCAGATCCGACTGTCGCTGCCGGTCAATAATCAACGTAATTTTGCGGGTGTGCTCGGCGGTGTGCGCGATGGCGCCGTGGTGATCACGACCGAGAAGGGTGAGCAGTTGCTGCCCTTCGAAGACATCGAGAAAGCACGCCTTGTACCCAAATTCTGAGACTGTGGATGTGGAGGTTTTCCTGAAATGAGCCGCGAGATCCTGCTGCTTGTTGATGCATTGGCGCGTGAGAAGAACGTCGCCAAGGACATCGTTTTTGCCGCGCTTGAGTCCGCGCTGGCCTCCGCGACCAAGAAGCGCATCCATGACGACGCCGACGTGGTCGTGTCCATCGATCGCGATACGGGCGACCACACTTCGTGTCGGCGCTGGATCGTCATGCCCGACGAAGAAGTCACCAACGATGAAGCCGAGATGGGTATCATCGATGCGCGCGACATCAATCCCGACATCCAACTCGGCGAGTACATCACCGAAGAGCTCGAGCCGATCGACTTCGGCCGTATCGGCGCCCAGGCGGCCAAGCAGGTCATTCTGCAGAAGATCCGCGATGCCGAGCGCGAGCAAGTGCTCAACGACTTCCTCGAGCGCAAGGAGTTCCTGGTCTCGGGTTCGATCAAGCGCATGGAGCGCGGCAACGCGATCATCGAGGTCGGCCGCATGGAAGCCGTGCTGCCGCGCGATCAGCAGATCCCGCGCGAGAACCTGCGCGTCGGCGATCGTGTCAAGGCCTTCCTGCTGCGCATCGACCGCGGCGCCCGCGGTCCGCAGCTGATCCTCTCGCGTACCGCGCCCGAGTTCCTGATGAAGCTGTTCGAACTCGAAGTCCCCGAGATCGAGGACGGCCTGCTCGAGATCAAGGCCTGCGCCCGTGATCCGGGTCTGCGCGCCAAGATCGGTGTCAAGTCCAACGACCCGCGCATCGATCCGATCGGCACCTGCGTTGGCTTGCGCGGTTCGCGCGTCACCGCCGTCCGTAACGAGATCGGCGGCGAGCAGATCGATATCATCGTCTGGGCGGCTGATCCGGCCCAGTTCGTCGTCGCTGCCCTGCAGCCGGCAGAAGTCGTATCGATCGTGGTGGACGAGGAAGCTCACGCGATGGACGTCGTGGTCGACGAAAACAACCTGGCCATCGCCATTGGTCGTAACGGCCAGAACGTCAAGCTCGCGTCCGAGTTGACCGGTTGGACCATCAACCTGATGAGCGAGCAGGAGTCGGCCGAGAAGACCGCGCAGGAGCAGCAGGGTCTGCGCGCGCTGTTCATGGAAAAACTGGATGTCGACGAGGAAATTGCCGACATCCTGATCGAGGAGGGCTTCTCCTCCCTGGAAGAAATCGCCTACGTTCCGCTGGCCGAGATGCTCGAAATCGAGGCCTTCGACGAGGACACGGTCAACGAACTGCGCAATCGTGCGCGGAACGTGCTGCTGACCGAGGCGATCGTGACCGAAGAGCAGCTGGAGAATGTCTCCGATGATCTGCTCAATCTCGACGGCATGGAGAAGTCGCTTGCCGCCAAACTGGCCCAGCAGGGTATCCGTGCCCGCGACGACCTGGCCGACCTTGGGGTCGACGAGCTGGTCGAAATGGCCGGGATCGACGAAGAAAGAGCCAAGGCGCTGATTTCCGTTGCGCGCGCCCATTGGTTCGAAGAATGATGGGAGGGCAGTAATGGAAAATATGAGCGTGACCCAGTTTGCCGGCGAACTGAAGATGCCGGCCGCGGTACTGCTCGAGCAGTTGAAGCGTGCCGGTGTGGAAAAGAGCGGCCCGACAGACCTGCTGACTGAACAGGACAAGGCCCGACTGCTGGAGTACCTGCGTCGAGCCCACGGCGACACCGAGCCGAAGGGCAAGATCACCCTGACGCGCAAGCAGACGACCGAGATCCGCGCAACGGACTCGACCGGACGTGCTCGCACGGTGCAGGTCGAGGTGCGCAAGAAGCGCACGTTCGTCAAGCGCGACGAACTCGTGGCTGACCAGCCTGCCCCGGAAGTCGCCGCGCTGGCGGAAGAGCCGGTCGCGGAAGTCGTCGAGCCGGTGGGCGCGCCCGAGCCCGTCGCGTCCGTCGAGGCTGTCGCGCCTGTCGCTCCCGAGCCGGTTGCTGAAACGCCGGCGCCCGAGCCGGCTCCGGTGGTCGTCGAGCCCGAGCCTGCGCCCGAGCCGGTCGCCGAAGTTCAGCCCGAGCCGGAGGTCGCCGCGCCCGCCGCTGCGCCCCAGCAGCAAGAGGCGAAGCCGAAGACCACCACCACGCTGGTGCGTTCCAAGCCGCTGCCCCTCAGCGAGATCCTGGGCGACGAAGAGATCGCCGCGCGCAAGCGCGACGAAGAGCGTCAGCGCGCGCTCAAGGAACGCCAGGCGGCGGACCTGCGTGCCCGCCAGGAACGCGAAGCGGCTGCCCGTGCGGCGGCCGAAGCGCGCAAGGTCGAGGAAGAGTCCCGCCTGCGCGCCGAGCAGCAGAAGAAGGAAGAGGCCGTCAAGCCCGCTGCAGCCAAGCCGGGTAGCGGCACGCTGCACCGTCCGGCAAAGGCCGAAGACAAGGCCGGCAGCAAGGATGCCAAGCGTGGCACCGGTGCGCCGGCACGCGAGACCGACGGCGCCAAGCGCCGCGGCGGCCTGAAGACCCGCGGCGAGGTGGGTGCCACCACCGGCAGCAACTGGCGCGGTGCAGGCAAGGGGGGCGGCCGGCACGGTCGTCACCAGCAGGACGACCGCTCGAACTTCCAGGCGCCGAGCGAGCCGATCGTGCGCGAAGTGCATGTGCCGGAAACCATCACCGTGGCCGATCTCGCCCACAAGATGGCAGTGAAGGCCACCGAAGTGATCAAGGCCCTGATGAAGATGGGTTCGATGGTCACGATCAACCAGGTGCTGGACCAGGACACGGCGATGATCATCGTCGAGGAAATGGGGCACACCGCGATGGCGGCGAAGCTGGACGATCCGGATGCCTTCCTGGACGAGCACGACGAACACAAGGACGTCGAACTCCTGCCGCGTGCGCCGGTCGTTACCGTCATGGGGCACGTCGACCACGGCAAGACCTCGCTGCTCGACTACATCCGTCGTGCCAAGGTCGCTTCGGGCGAGTTCGGCGGTATCACGCAGCACATCGGCGCCTACCACGTCGAGACGTCGCGCGGCATGGTGACCTTCCTCGATACCCCGGGTCACGAAGCCTTCACGGCGATGCGTGCGCGTGGTGCCAAGGCGACCGACATCGTCATTCTGGTGGTGGCGGCGGACGACGGCGTGATGCCGCAGACGCGCGAGGCCATCCACCACGCCAAGGCGGCCGGCGTGCCGCTGGTGGTGGCGATCAACAAGATCGACAAGCCGGAAGCCAACCCCGACCGCGTCAAGCAGGAACTGATCGCCGAGAGCGTCATTCCGGAAGAGTACGGTGGCGACGTCATGTTCGTGCCGGTGTCCGCGAAGAAGGGTACGGGCGTCGACGAACTGCTCGAAGCCATCCTGCTGCAGGCCGAGGTGCTGGAACTGACCGCGCCGGTCGATGCACCGGCCAAGGGCCTGATCATCGAAGCCCGCCTCGACAAGGGCCGCGGCCCGGTGGCCTCGCTGCTGGTGCAGTCCGGCACCCTGCGCAAGGGCGACGTGGTGCTGGCCGGGGCAACCTTCGGCCGCATCCGTGCGATGCTGGACGAGAACGGCAAGCAGGTCGATGAAGCAGGGCCGTCCATTCCGGTCGAGATTCTCGGCCTGTCGGACGTGCCGTCTGCAGGCGACGAAGCGATTGCGCTCGCCGACGAGAAGAAGGCGCGCGAAATTGCCCTGTTCCGTCAGGGCAAGTTCCGCGACGTCAAACTCGCCAAGCAGCAGGCCGCCAAGCTCGAGACCCTCATGGAGCAGATGTCCGAGGGCGAGGTCAAGAGCCTGCCCCTCATCATCAAGGCCGACGTGCAGGGTTCGCAGGAAGCGCTGGTGCAGTCGCTTGTCAAGCTCTCGACCGACGAGGTGCGCGTCAATGTCATCCATGCCGCGGTCGGCGCGATCTCCGAGTCGGACGTCAACCTGGCGCAGGCTTCGGGTGCCGTCATCCTCGGCTTCAGCGTCCGTGCGGATGCTGGCGCACGCAAGCTGGCGGAGACCTTCGGCGTCGATATTCGCTACTACAACATCATCTACGATGCAGTGGATGAGGTGAAGGCGGCGCTGTCCGGCATGCTTGCGCCCGAGAAGCGCGAAGAGGTCATCGGCCTGGTCGAGATCCGCCAGGTGTTCACGATCTCGAGGGTGGGCTCGATCGCGGGTTGCTACGTGCTGGAAGGCGTGGTCAAGCGCGGTTCGCACGTCCGTCTGCTGCGCAATCACACGGTGCTGTGGACGGGCGAGCTCGAGTCGCTCAAGCGCTTCAAGGACGACGTCAAGGAAGTCAAGTTCGGCTACGAGTGCGGTCTGCAGCTCAGGAACTACAACGACATCCAGGAAGGCGACCAGCTCGAGGTGTTCGAGATCAAGGAAGTGGCGAGGACGCTGTAAGCCATGCCCAAGGAGTATTCCCGCAGCCAGCGCGTGGTGGAGCAGATCCGCCGCGAGCTGGCGGAACTGATCAGGCTCGAGGTGAAAGACCCTCGAGTCGGCTTCATCACGCTCACCGATGTCGAGATCACGCCTGACTACGCGCACGCCAAGGTGTTCTTCACCTCGATGACGGGCGAGGCCGACGTGCCCGAGATCCTGCAGGGCCTGCGTCGGGCGAGCGGCTTCCTGCGCCGCGAGCTGGGCCGCCGCATCCGGATCCATACGATTCCCGAGCTGCACTTCCACTACGATCGCTCGGTCGAGGAGGGCTCGCGCCTTTCCCGTCTGATCGATGATGTGGTGCGGGAGGACGAGGCCCGTCACCACGATGAAGACGGCGAAACCGACCATACGTCGGCTGGCGATGACGGAAGCGCGAAGTCCTGAAGCAGCGGCGCGTCCCCGCCGACCGAAGCAGCCGCAACGCAAGATCGTCCGCCGCCTCGTCGATGGCGTGCTCTTGCTCGACAAGCCGCAGGGCATGAGCTCCAACGGCGCGCTGCAGGCCGCGCGCCGTCTGCTCAACGCCGCAAAGGCGGGCCATACCGGCACGCTGGATCCGATGGCGAGCGGCCTGTTGCCGCTGACCTTCGGCGAGGCCACCAAGTTTTCGCAGATGCTGCTCGACGCCGACAAGACTTACGAGGCCGTCGTGCAGCTGGGTGTCGAGACCGACAGCGGCGATGCGGAGGGTGCGGTGCTGGCCAGGCATCCGGTGGCGGTCGAGCGGCCGCAGCTGGAAGCGGTGCTCGACCGCTTCCGTGGCGAGATCGAGCAGGTGCCTCCGATGTATTCGGCGCTCAAGCGCAACGGCAAGGCGCTGTATGAGTACGCCCGTGCCGGCATCGAGGTCGAGCGCGAGGCGCGTCGGGTCACGATCCATGCACTCGATCTGCTCGACTTCGCGTCTGATAGCTTCACGATCCGAGTGGCGTGCAGCAAGGGCACGTACATTCGCAGCCTGGCGATGGACATCGGCACGGCACTGGACTGCGGTGCGCACCTTGCGGCGTTGCGCCGCACGCGGATCGGATCGTTCGACGTGGCCAACGCCGTTTCGCTGGACGCGCTCGAAGCGTGCGCGGCCGAGGAGCGTGACGGCTTGCTGGCTTCGGCCGACGCGCTGGTCGCGGTGTACCCGGCGTTGCGGCTCGACGCGGAGCAGGCCCGTGGTCTGCTGCAGGGAAGAGTTTTGTCGCTGGGGCGGGCCGACACCGAAGGCTTGGTGCGGGTCTACGGGCCGAAGGGTTTCCTCGGTCTCGGGCAGTGGCAGGACGGGGGCAAGCTGGCCGCACGGCGGCTGATTGCCACCGATGGCGGGGCGCTCGACGCATCCGCATGATAGCGATTGAGTTTTTGGTGCGGCTTTGGGTATAATCCGCCGCTTCTGATTGGCAGAAAAACACGAGTAAAGACACACATGGCTCTTGATACCGCATCCAAGTCGAAGATCGTCTCCGACTTCCAGCGCGCCCAGGGCGACACCGGTTCGCCGGAAGTCCAGGTTGCGCTCCTGACCGCCCGCATCAACGGGCTCGCTCCTCACTTCAAGGCCCACGGCAAGGATCACCACTCCCGCCGCGGTCTGCTGAAGATGGTCAGCCAGCGCCGCAAGCTGCTGGACTACCTGAAGGGCCGCAACGCCGACAGCTATCGCAATCTGATCGAGCGTCTGGGCCTGCGCAAGTAATTGCGTCCGTGACCAGCCCGACAGCGCCGATCAGGGCGAAGTAAGCCATCAAAGCCGGTGCGTGCCCCTGCGGCACGGCCGGCTTTGTGCCGTCTGAGGCCGTGCTTGCGTCGGGTTCGTCTTCCAGCGGATAGGGGTCGCTCGACCCGAACACCGCGCGCAGTTGTGGTTCGCTGCACTCATTGTTAAAGGAATTCCCTTGCTGAACGCAATCAAGAAAACTTTCGCCTACGGCGCCCATACCGTCACGCTCGAAACCGGCGAGGTTGCTCGCCAGGCCGGCGGTGCCGTCATCGTGAACATGGACGAGACCGTGGTGCTGGCCACCGTGGTCGCCGCCAAGGAAGCGCGTCCGGGGCAGGACTTCTTCCCGCTCACCGTCGATTACGTTGAGAAGTTCTACGCGGCCGGTCGCATTCCCGGCGGCTTCTTCAAGCGCGAAGGCCGTCCGTCCGAGAAGGAAATCCTCACCTCGCGCCTGATCGATCGTCCGATCCGCCCGCTGTTCCCCGAAGGCTTCATGAATGAAGTCCAGGTGATCGTGACGGTGCTGTCGCTGAACCCCGAGGTCGATGCCGACATCCCGGCGATGATTGGCGCCTCGGCTGCGCTCGCCATCTCCGGCATCCCGTTCGACGGCCCGATCGGCGCGGCACGCGTCGGTTATGCCGACGGCCAGTACATCCTCAACCCCACGGCCACCGAGCTGCAGACGAGCCAGATGAACCTGGTCGTCGCCGGTACCCAGGCAGCGGTGCTGATGGTCGAGTCCGAAGCCCAGGAGTTGTCCGAGCAGGTCATGCTGGGCGCCGTCGTGTTCGGTCACGAGCAGATGCAGACTGCGATCAAGGCCATCAACGAGCTGGTCGAAGTCGCCGGCAAGCCCGAATGGGATTGGCAGGCACCGGCAGCCAACGAAGCGCTGATCGCCAAGGTCACCGAGCTGGCCAAGGCCGAGATGGAAGAGGCCTTCCGCATCACCAGCAAGCAGGAGCGTTCGACCCGTCTGGGCGAGATCCGCAAGCGCGTGATGGCCACGCTGAGCGAAGGCGTGGAGAACCCGTCGTCGGCCACCGAGGTGAAGGACATCTTCTTCAACATCGAGTCGGGCATCGTCCGCAGCCGCATCCTGAATGGCGAGCCGCGTATCGACGGTCGCGACACCCGCACCGTGCGTCCGATCACGATCCGCACCGGCGTGCTGCCGCGCACCCACGGTTCGGCGCTGTTCACCCGCGGTGAAACCCAGGCGCTGGTCGTGGCCACGCTGGGCACCGGTCGCGACGAGCAGATCATCGACGCCATCGCTGGCGAGTACAAGGAGCGCTTCCTGCTCCACTACAACTTCCCGCCGTTCTGCACCGGCGAAACCGGCCGTTTCGGCGTGACCAAGCGCCGCGAAGTGGGCCACGGCCGCCTGGCCAAGCGCTCGCTGGTCGCGGTGCTGCCGAAGGCCGAGGACTTCTCCTACACCGTGCGCGTGGTGTCCGAGATCACCGAGTCCAACGGTTCGTCGTCCATGGCTTCGGTCTGCGGCGGCTCGCTGGCCATGATGGATGCGGGCGTCCCGCTTAAGGACCACGTCGCCGGCATCGCGATGGGCCTGATCAAGGACGGCAACCGTTTCGCCGTGCTGACCGACATCCTGGGCGATGAGGATCACCTCGGCGACATGGACTTCAAGGTCGCCGGTACCGAAAACGGCGTGACCGGTCTGCAGATGGACATCAAGATCCAGGGCATCACCAAGGACATCATGCAAGCTGCGCTGGAGCAGGCCAAGACGGGCCGTCTGCACATCCTCGGCATCATGAAGCAGTCGCTGGCCTCGTCGCGTGGCGAAGTGTCCGAGTATGCGCCGCGCATGATCAACATGAAGATCAACCCCGAGAAGATCCGTGACGTGATCGGCAAGGGCGGTGCGGTGATCCGTGCGCTGCAGGAAGAAACCGGCACCGTGATCGAGATCGAGGACGATGGCGCGATCACCATCTCGTCGGTGAGCGCCGAAGGTGCCCAGGCTGCGAAGGCCAAGATCGAGGCGATCACCGCCGAGGTCGAGGTCGGCAAGATCTACGAGGGCACGGTCATCCGCCTGCTGGACTTCGGCGCGATCGTCAACATCATGCCGGGCCGCGATGGCCTGCTGCACGTCTCGCAGATCGCCAACGAGCGCGTCAACAATGTGGCCGACTACGTCAAGGAAGGCCAGGCTGTGCGCGTCAAGGTGCTCGAGACCGACGAGCGCGGCAAGATCCGCCTGAGCATGAAGGCGCTGCTGGGCGAGAACGCCGGCTGAGTGCGATGTGAGGGGTGGCAGTAAGGGCACCCCGCGCTGAACAAATGGGACGCTGCGGCGTCCCATTTTTTTCGCAGCCGTGGGTGGGCCTGGTCTTGGGGCGCGGTCGAAAAAAAGGACGCCGCAGCGTCCCCTTGTCGATTACGCAGTCCGCTTACTTCGCGACCTGGCGCTCCCGCATTTCTTCCAGCGTCTTGCAGTCGATGCACATGGTGGCCGTCGGACGGGCCTCCAGGCGCTTCAGGCCGATTTCCACGCCACAGCTGTCGCAGTAGCCATATTCGCCAGCCTCGATGCGACCCAGCGCCTCGTCGATCTTCTTGATCAGCTTGCGTTCGCGATCGCGGTTGCGCAGTTCCAGTGCGATGTCCGACTCCTGGCTGGCGCGGTCGTTCGGGTCGGCAAACACCGTGGCCTCGTCCTGCATCGTGTGCACGGTACGCTCGATGTCATCCATCAGCTCGCTCTTGAGCGTGCTGAGGATCTCGCGGAAGTGGCCCATCTGCTTCTCGCTCATGTATTCCTCGCCAGCGGCGGGAACGTAGGGCGGGAATTGCTTGTGCAGGGTATCGTCAGCCATGAATCAACTTCCGTAGGTTGGTGAATGGATAGAGGCGACTTAATAGCAGAATCGGCCTGATGCGGCAAGCCGAGGGGCATGAACGGCGCAGGTTCGGCACTGCGCGCACTGCCTGCGCCCGTGCGAGAATCGCGCCCTCGTTCAATCGCCCGGAGTTCCTCGATGCCCGTCTCGCAGCACACTGTCACCCAGCTGATCGTCCATCGCCTCGTCAAGGAGGCGGACAAGCCCGCATCGCTGGTCTGCCGACCCGCGGCCTGCGCACTGGATGCAGTGGCGGTGCGTCTGGTCGAGCGGCTCTGCGGGCAGTACGAGTCGCGCTCTGCGAAGGGCTTCGGACGTTTCGAGGAGGACGAGGAGGCCTTCCCGCTCGCACGCTGGCTGCGCGAGTTGGTGAGCGAGCAGGGGCTCGATTTCGTTGCCTTCTCGGGTCAGGTCGCGCAGCACCTGAAAGCGATTGCGGACGAGGAGGAATTGGAGCAGGGCGGCCTGGTCATCGTGGCGCGCATTGACGAAGGCGGTGCCGACTGCCTGTGGATCGCGCTGGTCGCGGAGGAGGCCGGAGTCGCGGTGAGCGGCGGACTCGACGTGAGCGATTGCCTGCACGTCGATTTTGCGGGTCTGCAGGCGGCCGGTCGAATCGATCTCGATGGCTGGCGACGAGGGGACGAGCGCTACATCGGATTCTTGCGTGGACGCGGCAAGGGTGGGGCCTTCTTCAAGCGTTTTCTTGGCTGCAGCGATGTGGTCGTCGCCTTGCAGGAGACGAAGAAGCTGGTGGCCACGCTCAGCCACTTCGCCGAGCAGCAGCAACTCGAGCCGACACGGCGCGACAGCCTGCTCGAGCGCGCCCACGATTATCTGGACTCACTGGGCGAGAACGGGGAGACCGTCAGCTTCGAGGAGCTGGCACAGGAAGTGTATCCGGAGCAACCGGCAAGGCTCGGGTCGGCGCTCAATGCGCCCGAGGCCCGCCTGGTCAGCGGGTTCGTGCCCAACCGGCGCGCGATCAGGCCGCTGGTCCGCTTCAGCGCCAGCGGCGAGCAGTGGAAGGTGGAGTTCGATCGCAGCAGCCTGCATTCGGGCGCCGTGCATTACGATCCAGCGACCGATACCTTGGTGCTGGCGGGCGTGCCCGACTATCTGAAGCGCATGCTCGAGGAAGGCTGACGGCCACGGTGGCGGGCCGGGGGGCTCGCAAAAAAGAAAAGCCCGAGCGCTTGTGGCGCTCGGGCTAAATCCACACCAAAGGAGGAAGTGGAGGAGACGGTTCGAATAATAATGCAGGGATTGTTGCGTTGCAACAATGCGACGTGCAAAATTTTTCTATCGACGCATTTCCTCGACTTCGGCCTTCTTGGGTGCTGCTGCGATCCGGTTCGATCAGAACACGAAATCCATGGTGACGCTTAAGACGGTCATGTCTCCGTCCCAGTCGGGGGTTTCGCCACGGTAGGGGAAGATCGATTCGGGTTTGCCGTCGATGCGGTCAATCTGCCCCTTGAGCGCGATCTGCGGCGCGACGTCCCAGCGCACGCCTAGCGCAAGAGTGTTCTGGTGCGCGTAGAAATTGCTGGTGATGAGGTCGATCAGCGGACGGGCGCCGGGCGGGATGGGCGACCGGATGTCCGGCGCGGAAGAGCGGATCTGCGAATAGCCGAGGTAGGGCGTGACCGAGCCAATACGGTAGGCGCCGATCACGTAGGCCGAGCGGGTGTCGCGATAGAACTCGCTGTCATGGACGACACGGTTCGCCATGGCCTGAATTTCGAGCGGGCCGTCCTCGTAGGCAAGGCCGATCGCGTCATAACGCGTCTTGCGTCCCTTGACCTTCAGTTCAGGCGCGATGGCGAAGGCATTGGCGCCCACCAGTTCGACGATCGGAATCTCGTGCTCGAAGCGGACCTGCGTCGTACCCAGGCGCAGTTGCCAGGGGCCGACCGTGTAGTCGAGGTAGCCGCCACGAATGTCCGAGCCGCGCAGGTCCCAGGTCAGCGAGTCCTTCATCGAGGTCTTCTCGGCTGCCTGACCGGCAAACAGCTTGGCCTCGAGCAGGCCTTTCCCGAGCGGGAAGGTGCCGGTCACGTCGACGCCATCGAAGTAGGAAAAGATGAGCTGGCCGTAGAAGTCCTGTGGCGGGCGCACGGTGAGATTGGCATAGCCGACGAGGCGGGAGTCGGCATGCATGTAGAAGTCCGTGCCCATCCGGCCAAGGCGGCCTGCCCATTGAGACGAGAACTCGTGGCGCAGGAAGGCCCATGAGATCTCGGGGCCATAGCTGCCGTCGTAACGATAGCGGCTCAGCGCCTGCACCACTGCGTTCGTCTGCGGCGTCAGGCGCATGTTGGCCTGAAGGCCAAGCAGCGAGTCGATCTTGGGGCTCCAGTTGGTCCGTACCCCATAGGCTTGCGAGAGGTCGCGCACGAACTCCGCATTGTCATCGTTGGAGCGTGCAAAGCCGAGCGTGCCGAAACCGAGCAGGCTGACGGATGGCGGGTAGGTGGAAGAGACAGGGCCCGGCTCGGCCTGGCCAGTCCGCGGGACAGTGCAAAGCACCATCGACAGGGCCATAGGCAGGCATGCTGCAAGCATGTGCATGGCGGGTGGGTGCCCGCGCCGCGTCACCGTAGTGCGCCGGCGAGTGTTGGCCAAGTCCATTTCAATTCCGCAAGACCGGTGGATATGCAGCGCAGTATAGCGGAATGATCCATGACAACGTCGAGGGCCAGGCCGCGCGCGCGGGACGCAGGCCGGCGCGGTGAGGGCGATGCAGGGTGAGGGTGGCAGGCTCGCCAGCCCCGCCCCGTGACCGTGCGGGTTCACGAAAAAAGCCCGCGGCGGAAGACCGCGGCGGGCTTTCGAGCTTTGGTCCGATGTCCGGTCAGCGCGCGATCGGCTTGTAGCGGATACGCTTCGGCTTCGCGCCTTCCTCGCCCAGGCGCTTCTTCTTGTCCTCTTCGTACTCCTGGTAGTTGCCGGCGAAGAAGGTCCATTGCGAATCGCCTTCGGCCGCCAGGATGTGCGTGCAGATGCGGTCGAGGAACCAGCGGTCGTGCGAGATCACCAGCGCGCAACCGGCGAACTCCAGCAAGGCGTCTTCGAGCGCGCGCAGGGTCTCGACGTCGAGGTCGTTGGACGGTTCGTCCAGCAGCAGCACGTTGCCGCCCTGGATGAGGGTCTTGGCCAGGTGCAGTCGGCCGCGCTCGCCGCCGGAGAGGTTGCCGACGATCTTCTGCTGGTCGCCGCCCTTGAAGTTGAAGCGGCCGATATAGGCGCGGCTGGGCATTTCGAAGCGACCCACGGTGAGCACGTCGGCGCCATCGGAAATGGCGTCGAACACCGTCTTGTCGTTGGCGAGGCCCTCGCGGGTCTGGTCGACCGCGGCGATCTTGACCGTGGCGCCGATCTCGACCGTGCCCGAATCGGGGGCGTCGCGGCCTTCGATCATCTTGAACAGCGTCGACTTGCCGGCGCCGTTGGGGCCGATGATGCCGACGATGGCGCCCGGCGGGATGCTGAAGCTGACGTTGTCCATCAGCAGCTTGTCGCCGAAGGCCTTGCTGACGTTGTGGAACTCGATGACCTTGTCGCCGAGGCGCTCGCCAGGCGGAATGAAGATCTCCTGCGTCTCGTTGCGGCGCTGGTACTCGACGCTCGCCATCTCCTCGTAGCGGGCCAGGCGGGCCTTCGACTTGGCCTGGCGCGCCTTGGGGTTGGAGCGCGCCCATTCCAGTTCGGTCTTCATCGCCTTCTGGTGCGCAGCCTCCTGCTTGGCTTCCTGCGCCAGGCGCTCGCCCTTCTGCTCGAGCCAGGACGAGTAGTTGCCCTTCCACGGGATGCCGTGGCCGCGGTCGAGTTCGAGGATCCACTCGGCGGCGTTGTCGAGGAAGTAGCGGTCGTGGGTGACGGCCACCACGGTGCCGGGGAAGCGGGTCAGGAACTGCTCCAGCCAGTCGACCGATTCGGCGTCGAGGTGGTTGGTCGGTTCGTCGAGCAGTAGCATGTCGGGCTTGGATAGCAGCAGCTTGCACAGCGCGACGCGGCGCTTCTCGCCCCCCGACAGATTGCCGATGACGGCGTCCCAGGGCGGCAGGCGCAGCGCGTCGGCGGCGATCTCCATCTGGGTCTCGACGTCGCTGCCGGCCGTCGACAGGATGTTCTCGTACCTGGCCTGTTCCTCGGCGAGCTTGTCGAAGTCCGCGTCGGGTTCGGCGTAGGCGGCATAGACCTCCTCAAGCTTCTGGCGCGCCTCCATGATCTCGCCGAGCGCGGATTCGACCTCTTCCTTCACGGTCTTGGCGGGGTCGAGCTCGGGTTCCTGCGGCAGATAGCCGATGCGCTGGCCGGCAAGCCACTGCACCTCGCCGTCGTACTCCTTGTCCACGCCAGCCATGATGCGCAGCACGGTGGACTTGCCCGAGCCGTTGAGGCCGAGCAGGCCGATCTTGGCGCCGGGAAAGAAGGAGAGGGAGATGTCCTTGATGATCTGACGCTTGGGCGGAACGATCTTGCTCACCCGGAGCATCGACATGACGTATTGGGCCATGGGGGAGAGGTCCTGCTAAGTCGGAAAGGGCGAGAGTCTACAGCATCCCCTCGATATCCTTCACCAGTTCCTCCGGCGCGGTCGTCGGTGCGTAGCGTTCGATCTGCTGCCCGTCGCGGCTCACCAGGAACTTGGTGAAGTTCCACTTGATGGCTTCGGTGCCGAGGATGCCCTTGGCGTGCTGCTTCAAGTACTTGTACAGGGGATGGGCGCCGTCGCCGTTGACGTCGATCTTGGCGAACATCGGAAAACTCACGCCGTAGTTCTTCGAGCAGAAGGCGCCGATTTCCTCGGCACTGCCGGGTTCCTGCGCGCCGAACTGATTGCACGGGAAGCCGAGCACGACCAGGCCGCGGTCCTTGTAGGTCTGGTAGAGCGTCTCGAGACCGGCATAGTGCGGGGTCAGCCCGCACTGGCTGGCGGTGTTGACGATCAGCAATACCTTGCCGGCGTACTCGCCGAGGGTGGTGGTGGCGCCCGAGAGGCGATCGACTTCGATTTCGTACAGGGTAGAAGACATGCGGGGCTCCTGAGTGAGGAGGGGGTCGGAAGCGCTTCGAGCCCCGCATGCGGAAAAAGTTTGACGCGCCGATGCGGTCGGGCGGCGGTGCTCGCCGCGTGATATTACTTCTCGAACTTACTTCTCGACGAAGGCGCGTTCGATCACGTAGTCGCCGGGCTGGCCGATACGCGGCGACATCGCGAAGCCGCGGGCGTCGAGCAAGGCGCAGCAATCGGCATTCATCGCCTGGCTGCCGCAGATCATCACCCGGTCCTGCGCCGGGTCCAGATCCGGCAGGCCGACATCGGCGAACAGCTTGCCGGACTCGATGACGTGGGTGATGCGGCCTGTGTTGCGGAAGGGCTCGCGCGTCACCGTCGGGTAGTAGATGAGCTGGTCGCGCACCTGCTCGCCGAAGAACTCGTTCTGCGGCAGCACGCGGGTGATGAAGTCCGTATAGGCCAGTTCCGACACGAAGCGCACGCCATGCACCAACACCACCTTCTCGAAGCGCTCGTAGGTCTCCGGGTCCTGGATCACGCTCAGGAATGGCGCGAGCCCGGTGCCGGTGGCGAGCAGGTAGAGATGCTTGCCCGGGTTCAGGTCGTGCAATACGAGGGTGCCGGTGGGCTTCTTGCTGACGACGATCGGGTCGCCCTCGCGCAGGTGCTGCAGGCGCGAGGTCAGCGGGCCGTCAGGCACCTTGATGCTGAAGAACTCCAGGTGTTCTTCGTAGTTGGGGCTGGCGATGCTGTAGGCGCGCGTCAGCGGCTTGCCTTCCACGTCGAGCCCGATCATCACGAACTGGCCGTTCTCGAAACGCAGGCCCGGGTCGCGGGTGGTGCGGAAGCTGAACAACGAGTCGTTCCAGTGATGGACGCTGAGGACGCGTTCGGTAAGCAGGTTGCTCATGGCGGTGCTTGTGCAGGCGGATTGACGATGGAGCAGATTCTAGGTGCGCTGCATTAGCGGTTAAGTGGATAATTTGAATATCCGTTACCGGAAAAATAGATATGCGATTCACCCTGCGCCAGATCCAGGCCTTCGTCGCCATCGCCAGCAGCGAGAACGTGTCACGCGCGGCCGAGGCGCTGAGCCTGTCCCAGTCCGCCACCAGCGCGGCGCTGGCCGAACTCGAGAACCAGTTCGACCAGCAGTTGTTCGACCGCCACGGCAAGCGTCTGCGCCTCAACGAGCAGGGCCGGCTGCTGCTGCCGCACGCCGTGGAACTGCTCGACCGCGCCGAGGAGATGGACGCCTTGCTGCGCGGCGAACGCGGCCTGGGCAGCCTGCGGGTCGGGGCCACGCTGACGATCGGCAACTACCTGCTGCCGCTCATCGTGTCGGGTTTCCTGCAGCGCCACCCGGAGAGCCGGGTCAAGCTCGAGGTGCGCAACACCGCAACCATTGCGGCGATGCTGGCGCGCTACGAGATCGACCTCGGGCTGGTGGAGGGGCAGGTGGTCGATGGCGAACTCGAATCGCAACCCTGGGTGGAGGATGAGCTGGTGGTTTTCTGTGCGCCGGAGCACCGGCTGGTCGGGCGTGGTAGCGTCGCCTTTGCCGAGATCGCCGCCGAACCGTGGATCCTGCGCGAGCACGGTTCCGGCACGCGCGAGACCTTCGATCAGGCCTTGCGGCACTGGCCGGGTGGCGTGGTGCCGCGGCTGGAGCTGGAACATACCGAGGCGGTCAAGCGCGCGGTGGAGAGCGGGCTGGGCCTGGGCTGCCTGTCACGTCTGTCGCTGCGCGACGCCTTCCGTCGCGGCAGCCTGGTGCCGCTGGAGACGCCCGAGCTGGACCTGAAGCGCCATTTCAGCTTCGTGTGGCATCGCGGCAAGTACCACAGCGCGGCCATCCGCCGCTTTCTCGAGGATTGCCGCGCCTTTGCCGCGGGTGCCCGGCGCAGCGACGAGATTGCACTGCCGGCCGTGCGCTGATGCCGGGTTCAGAACCCGGTCGGGACGGGAACTTCCTCTGCCGCATTCCTTCAGATCCACACAGGCCCAACGGGTGCGCGATCGCCGTCGGGCAGGCCCCGGGCTCGCGGCCTGTAATACACTCGACACCCCCAACCGAATCCCAACGTACGGTGCAGCCATGAGCGTCATCGAATCCGTCCGTCCTTTGCACGGCAAACTCACCGCCATCCGTCGCGACATCCACGCCCACCCCGAACTCGCATTCGAGGAACACCGCACGGCCGCACTCGTCGCGCGCCATCTCGAGGCGCTGGGCATCGAGACGCACCGCGGCATCGGCGGCACCGGCGTGGTCGGCGTCGTGCGCGGCGGTCGCAGCCTGCGTGCCATCGGCCTGCGTGCCGACATGGATGCGCTGCCGATCACCGAGCGCAACGCGTTCGCGCACCGATCCACCGTGCAGGGCTGCATGCACGCCTGCGGCCACGACGGGCACACGACGATGCTGCTGGGCGCGGCCGAGGCGCTGGCGGCGCGCAAGGATTTCGACGGCACCGTGTATCTGATCTTCCAGCCCGCCGAGGAAGGCGAGGGCGGTGCCCCCGCGATGATCGCCGACGGCCTGTTCGACCGCTTCCCGATGGAGGCGGTGTTCGGCATGCACAACTGGCCGGGCATGGACGCCGGCAGCTTCGCCATCCACAGCGGTCCGGTGATGGCCAGTGCCGACCGCTTCGACATCCGTTTCACCGGCGTCGGCGCGCATGCCGCCATGCCGCACCTCGGCGTCGATCCGGTGGTCGCCGGCGCCGCCTTCGTGCAGGCCGCGCAGACCCTCGTCAGCCGCAGCCTCGATCCGATCGACGCCGGCGTGGTGTCGATCACGCAGTTCCATGCTGGCGAGGCCTACAACGTCATTCCCGACCGCGCCGAGCTGTGTGGCACGGTGCGCACCTTCTCGGCGGAGGTGCGCGACCGGCTCGAGCACGGCCTGCGTCAGGTCGCAGAAGGTATCGCGCAGAGCCATGGCGTGCAGGTCGCCTTCGAATATCGCCGCGGTTACCCGCCGACCATCAACACCGCTGACGAGGCGGCGTTGTGCGCCCGGGTCGCGCGTGCCGTGGTCGGGCCCGACCGCGTCTTCACCGACCGTCGCCCCAGCATGGGCGCGGAGGATTTCGCCTATTTCCTGCAGGAGAAGCCGGGCGCCTACGTATGGGTCGGCAACGGTCCGGGCGAGGGCGGCTGCATGCTGCACAACCCCAACTACGACTTCAACGACGAAGTCCTGCCCACCGGTGTCGCCTACTGGTGCGAGCTGGCGCGCACGCTGCTGTCGACCGCGCGCTGAGCGGAAGGGATGATGAAGACGCTGCGCCTCGCCTTCCGCATGATGTTGCGCGACTTGCGCGCGGGCGAACTGCACCTGCTCGGGCTGGCGATCGTCATCGCGGTGGCCAGCCTCACCAGCGTCGGCTTCCTGGCCGACCGCGTCGGGCGTGCGCTGGACCGCGAGGCCAACCAGCTGCTCGGCGGCGACCTGCTGCTGCGCGCCGACCGCCCCTGGCCCGCCGGCTTCGCCGACGAGGCGGGCGAGCGCGGCCTGCGCACCGCCGAGACCGTGCTGTTCACCAGCATGGCGAGCACGGACGAGGCCGCGGTGCTGGCCGGCGTCAAGGTGGTCGAGGACGGCTACCCGCTGCGCGGCGCGATCCGCATCGCCCCCGGTCCCAACCAGCCGGATGAGGTGGCTGGCCGCGCGCCGGCGCCCGGCGAGCTGTGGCTGGACGAGCGCCTGTTCGCCGAGCTGGGCGTCAAGGTCGGCGACAAGGTGGGCCTGGGCGAGACCGAGTTCCGCGTCGGCGCCATGGTCAGCTTCGAGTCCGACCGCGGTGCCAACTTCTTCAGCCTGCTGCCGCGCGCGATCTTCAACCTCAAGGACCTGGACGCGACCGGCCTCATCGCCGAGGGCAGCCGCGCCACCTGGCGCCTGCACGTGGCCGGCGATGCGCAGGCTGTCGAAGCCTACGAGAAATGGGCGCGGGCCAACCTGGGCCGCGGCCAGCGTGTCGAGACGGTAGAGAACGCCCGGCCGGAGGTGCGCGCCGCGCTCGACCAGGCGCAGCGCTTCCTGCGCCTGGCGGCACTGCTGGCGGTGATCCTTGCCGCGGTTGCGGTCGGGCTGTCGGCGCGGCGCTTCATGGCGCGTCATCTCGACGGCTGCGCGGTGATGCGCGTGCTCGGTGCGCGCCAGTCGCAGGTGCTGGGCATCGTCGTCGGCGAATTCCTGCTGTTCGGCCTGACGGCGGCGGTGGTCGGCACCGCGCTCGGCTGGTCGGTGCAATGGGGGCTGGCAGGCGGACTGCGCGAGATCCTCGCCACCGAACTGCCCGCGCCCTCGCTGCTGCCGCTGGCGCATGGCGTGGTGGTCGGCATGGCGCTGCTGGCGGGCTTCGTGCTGCCGCAGTTGCTGCGCCTGGGCAAGGTCAGCACTTTGCGCGTGCTGCGGCGCGAGTTCGAGCTGGCCGAGCCGCTGTCCGGCACCGCCTGGGCCCTGGGCCTGGCCGCGCTGCTCGGGCTGATCTTCTGGATCGCCGCGGATGCGCGCCTCGGCGCGATGGTCGCGGCCGGCTTCGCGGTGGCGCTGGGGGTGTTCGCGCTCGCCGCGTGGTGGGTCTTGCACCTGGCCGGACGCCTGAAGGGGCAGGGCAGCCTGCGCGGCGGCGGCTGGCGCTACGGCGTGGCGTCGCTTGGCCGGCGCATGGGCGGCAGCGTCATTCAGGCCGCGGCGCTAGGCCTGGGCATGACGGCGCTGCTGTTGCTGACCCTGGTGCGCGCCGACCTGCTCGACAACTGGCGCGCGATGGCGCCGCCCGACGCGCCCAACCGCTTCGTCATCAACATCCAGCCCGATCAGCGTGCCGCCGTCGCCGACCTGTTCGTTGCCGAAGGCCTGTCGCGACCCAACATCCAGCCGATGATCCGCGGCCGCATGGTGGCGATCAACGGCGAGGCGATCGACCCCAGTCGCTACGACGAGGAGCGCACCCGCCGCCTGGCCGAGCGCGAGTTCAACCTGTCCTACGCCGCCGAGCTGCCGGGTGGCAACGCGGTCTCCGCCGGGCGCTGGCACGGCGCCGAACGAACGCCGCAGTTCTCGGTGGAGCAGGGGCTGGCGCAGACCTTCAATCTCAAGGTGGGCGACCGTGTCGCCTTCGAGATCGCCGGCCAGCGCGTCGAGGCGCCGATCACCAGCGTGCGCAAGCTCGACTGGGATTCGATGCGGGTGAACTTCTTCTTCATCGCCTCCGAGGGCCTGCTCGAGGCCTACCCCGCCAGCCTCATTACCAGCTTCCACCTGCCGGCCTCCAACCACGACTTCACCACTAGGCTGATTGGCGCCTTCCCCAACCTGTCGGTGATCGACATCGCCGCGGTGATCGCCCAGGTGCAGGCCATGACCGACAAGCTCATCCTCATCGTGCAGTTCGTGTTCGGCTTCGCGGTGCTGGCGGGCCTGGTGGTGCTGTATGCGGCGCTGCAATCGACGCACGACGAGCGCGAGTACGAACTGGCCATGCTGCGCACGCTGGGTGCGCGCAACCGCCAGGTGCGGCAGGCGCTGCTGGCCGAATTCCTCGTGCTGGGCGGCGTGGCCGGCGTGCTGGCCGGCGTCGGCGCCAGCGCCATCGGCTGGGTGCTGGCCGAGCAGGTGTTCAGGATGACTTATGTGCCGGCCCTGTTGCCGGTGGTGGTGGCGGTGCTGCTTGGTGCGGGTGGCGTGGTGGCGGGTGGCTGGCTGGGCACGCGCAAGCTGCTGTCGCGCCCGCCGCTGGCCAGCCTGCGCGCGTTGGCCTGACGGCGCCGCATGCTGCCGATGACCCCGTCCGAACTGTTGCTGGCCGGCCTGCTCGCCGCCGTGCTGGTGCTGCTGGTGTGGCTGCTGGTGCGCAGCTACACGCGCGAGCGCGCGGTGCGCGACCAGCTCGTCGATGCGCTGGCCGACCAGATGGAACAACAGCTCGGCGCCCAGCACCGCGAGATCCTGCGCGACCTGCACGAAGGCCTCGCGCGCCAGACCGACCGCATCGGCGAGCACGCCCGCGCCGACCGCGACCTGCTACAGCGCGGCCTCACCGCCGCCTCGATGCAGCTGTCGCGCGGCATGCAGGCGCTGACGCAGAGCGTCGACGGCCGGCTCGATACCTTGTCGGGGCAGGTGAACCAGCGCCTGGACGAAGGCTTTCGCAAGACCAACGAGACCTTCGCCAGCGTGATGGCGCGGCTGGCGACCATCGACGAGGCGCAGAAGAAGATCGACGGTCTCACCACCAACGTCGTCAGCCTGCAGGAACTGCTCGGCGACAAGCGTGCGCGCGGCGCCTTCGGCGAGGTGCAGCTCGAAGCGCTGGTACAGAACATGCTGCCGCCCGACGCCTTCGCCTTCCAGCACGTGCTGTCCAATGGCACGCGCGTCGACTGCCTGCTGACCTTGCCCGCGCCCACCGGCCTGGTCGCGGTCGACGCCAAGTTCCCGCTCGAGAACTACCACCGCATGTTCGATGCGGCTTCGGGCGAACTGGAGCGCCGTGCCGCGCAGCAGGCCTTCCGCGCCGACGTCAAGCGCCACGTCGACGCCATTGCCGGAAAGTACATCCTGCCCGGCACCACGTCGGATGGCGCGGTGATGTTCTTGCCCGCCGAGGCCGTGTTCGCCGAGGTCCACGCCTACCACCCGGAAATCGTCGCCTATGCGCAGCAGAAACGGGTATGGATCGTGTCGCCCACCACGCTGATGGCCGTGCTCAACACGGCCCGCGCGGTGCTGAAGGACGTCGAGACGCGCAAGCAGGTCCACGTCATCCAGGACGCGCTCGGCAAGCTGGCGAAGGACTTCCAGCGCTTCGACGAACGCATGGCGGCACTCGCCCGCCATATCGAGCAGGCCAGCCGCGACGTGCAGGAGGTGCAGACCTCCAGCCGCAAGATCAGCGCGCATTTCCACAAGATCGAGGCGGCGCGCTTCGACGAGCTGGAACCGGACGCCGACGCGGTTCCGCTGCCGCGGACTTGACCCCGGACAGGTACAGGCCGCGCGCAGCCACCTAGACTGGGGCTGTTCCCGATGACCTGCCGAGGCGCTCGCCCATGTCCAGATTCCTGCCGGTGTTGTTCCTGATCGGGCTGTTCTTCTTCATGTGGCTGTTCCTGTATGCGCACCAGCGCCGCGAGAAGCAGAAGCGCGCCCTGCCGTTGCGCGAGGACTACCTCGCGGCCCACGGCCATGACGAGCCGGCCTGCTTTGCCTGCGGCAAGGGGCCGTTGAAGGACGAGGGGCTGGGTTCGGGGCAGGACTCCCGCCGCGTCGTGTCGTGCGAGGGCTGCAACACCCTGCTGTATCGCTACGAGCGCCCGGCAGCGCCCGAATTCGAGTCCTAGTCCTAGTCCTGGTCCTGGTCCGGGTTTCGTCGACCCGGCGTATCGGGCGAAACCTGTTCCCTGTCGCGAGCCGTCCGTCCCCGTGATCGGTAAGATCCTTGCTCGTGGTCTTTGCCGGCAAAGGGAAGGGAAAGCGTGAACAAGGGAAACTGGAAGAGTCGTGTCCGCATGCAGCACCTGCGGACGGTGCTTGCCGTGGCCAGAAGCGCCAGCGTGTCGCGCGCGGCTGAGAGCCTCGGCCTGACCCAGCCCGCGGTGACGCGCATCATCCATGAACTCGAGTCCGAACTCGAAGTGCCGCTCTTCGTCCGTACCAGCCGCGGCACGCACTGCACGAACTTCGGGCAGATCGTCGCCGATCATGCCGAACTGGTCTTCGCCCAGCTCGATCGCGCCGAGGACGAGGTCCGTGAGGCGCGCGAGGGCTTGAGCGGCCGGGTGACGGTCGGGGTGCTTGTGGCGGGCGCGGCGTCGATCCTGCCAAGGGCGCTGGTCCGTTTCCAGCATGAGCGCCCGGGGGTGCGGGTGACGCTGATCGAAGGGACCTACGACTACCTGATCCCGCTTCTGCATCAGGGCGGGCTGGATTTCATCTGTGGCCGCCTCCCGGCCTACCGCTACCGCGAGGGCCTGGAAGTCGAGGCCTTCCACCAGGAGGAGGTGGCCCTGGTGGCGCGTCCGGGGCATCCCGTGCTGGCGGGCGGGCCTGTTTCACTCGCGGGCTTGCGCGCCTGGCCCTGGATCCTGCCCCTGGCCGACACCACGCTGCGCCAGCTGATCGACAATGCCTTCCTCGACCTGGGCTTGCCGCTGCCCCACATTGCCTGCCAGTCGGTGTCGGTGATCGCGAACCGGCGCATGCTGCTCGAGACGGACTGGATCTGTGCGTTCCCGCGTCAGGTGGTCGAGCCGGACATCGACGCGGGCATGCTGGCGCGCGTGCCGGTCGAGCCGCTGCTGTCCTTCGGGCCGGTCGGAATCTGCCAGCGGCGGGATGTGCCTCTGTCGCGCGCCGCGGAAGGCCTGGTGGCGGTCCTGCGGGGGGATTCGGAGGGCCGGGTATCGATTCCGGGCTGAGGCGGTGTCGCTGTCCGGTCATAACGCCAGGTAATGGCGGAGGACTGAAGATTCATTTCCGGTCATGGTCAATGCGGCGATAGACTGCCTCCCACAGAACGGGCTGCGTACGCAATGAGACGCAGCCGACCAGGAGGAGACCATGATCGATCTGCAGGATGTGCGCTATGTGCGCCTGGGTACGCGGGATATCGAGGCAGCCATCGATTTCGCGTGCAAGGTGGTGGGGCTGGAACTGGTGCGGCGGGAGCAGGGGTGTGCGTACTTCCGCTCTGACAGCAAGGACCATACCCTGGTCTATTTCGAGGGCGACCCGCGCGACCACACGCTGGCTTTCGAAGTCGCGCGCGGCGACGTGCTCGATGCCGCCGGTGCCGAGCTGGAGCGTGCAGGCATGGCGGTGCACGAAGGCAGTGCCGAGGAATGCGAGTTGCGCCGGGTGAAGCGCTTCATCCGCTTCCGCGATCTGACGGGCAATGCGATCGAGCTGGTCTGGCGCCCGCACGCGAGCGGCCGGCGCTACTTTCCGTCGCGGGATGCGGGCATCACCGGCTTCAGCCATGTCGGCCTGTGCTCGACCGACCCGGCGCGTGACGAGCGTTTCTGGACCGAGATCTGCAATGCACGGGTGAGCGACTGGATCGGCCCTTCGCCGCTGCTGCGCATCGACGACGTGCACCATCGCATCGCACTGTTCCCGACCGACCGCAGCGGCATCCAGCACATCAACCATCAGGTCGAATCCGTCGATGACATCATGCGCAGCTGGTACTTCCTGCAGGAGCGGGGCGTTCCGGTGGTGTTCGGCCCCGGGCGGCATCCGACCTCGGGCGCGCGCTTCATCTATTTCGAAGGGCCGGACGGCATGATCTTCGAGTACTCCTGCGGCGTCTCGAGCATCACCGACGAGGCCGCGCATCGGCCGCGACAGTTCCCGCTTGAGCCTTCGGGCTTCTGCATGTGGGGCTCGAAGCCGAACATCCGCGAGTTCCAGAAGTAGGTCCGCACCCGCGGCCATCTCACCGGACATTGTCATGATCAAGGACAGATTGGACGCGTCGGCAGACGCGACCGGGGCCGCGCTCGGCCCCGATTTCCGCGAAGCCCGCGAGCGGACGCTGCGGCGTGCCGCACGGGCCCTCGGCAAGCACGGGCTCGTACATGCCTACGGCCACTGCAGCCTGCGCGTCGACGACGATCATTTTCTCGTCTGTGCGCCCAAGCCGCTCGCCACGATCGCGCCGGGTGAGGCGGGTACGCTGGTGTCGATCCATGACGAACTGCCGCCGGATGTGCTCGGCGAAGTCAGGATTCATCGCGAGATCTATCGACGCCGGCGCGACGTCGGGGGGATCGTGCGCAGCATGCCGCCGAAGGCGATGTCCCTGTCGGTGATGTGCCGCACGCCGATTCCGACGCATGGCATGGGCGCGTATTTCGCACCCGCGATTCCGCTGTGGAACGATCCGCAGCTCATCCGCAACGACAGCGAGGCGCAGCGCATTGCCGGCCAGCTCGGAGACGCGCCGGCAATCGTGATGCGCGGCAATGGCGTCGTCGTGGCCGCACCCTCGGTCGAGGACGCGGTGGTGCTGACCTGGTACCTCGAGGACGCCGCACGCATCGAGCTCGACTGCCTGGCTGCCGGCGTCGCGCCAATCCGTCTCGACGAGGACGAGGCGCGCCGGCGTGCCACCCGGTCCGGGCGAATCTTCGAACGGATGTGGGACTTCCTGACCCATGGGGATCCGGAGTGAATCACGATCCGCGACCGCATCCGCGGATGACGGACCGGAGCTGGATGGCGCCTGGCGCCCAACGATCATCGATGCCAAACGCGCATCGAAGTAAGCGAAGAGGAGACGAAGAATGAAGATGCGCAAGATTGCCGCGGGCCTGTGCGCCGCGTTGTCGCTGGGGGCCGCGGCCTCGTCGGCCCAGGCCCAGGAGGTGGTCCTCAAGGTCGCCCACTTCCTGCCGCCCGTCACGCCCATGCACGCACAGGTCATCGTGCCGTGGTGCGACCGGATCGAAACCCAGTCGCAGGGCAGGATGAAGTGCCAGATTTACCCGGCGATGCAACTGGGCGGTACGCCGCCGCAACTGCTCAATCAGGTGCGCGATGGCGTGGCTGACATCGTGTGGACGCTGCCGGGCTACACGCCGGGCCGCTTCCCGCTGTCCGAAGTGTTCGAGCTGCCCTTCATCAGCACCACGCACGAGGCGACGGCGCGCGCCCTCTGGGATTTCGTCGAGAAGCATGGCGCGAAGGAGTTCGAGGGGGTCAAGCCCATCGCGACCTGGACCAATGGACCCAACGTGCTGAACCTGCGCGACCGCCGCGTGGATACGCTGGAGGACTTCAAGGGCATGAAGGTGCGGGCGCCGTCGCGCCTGGGCAACAAGATGCTGACCGCACTCGGCGCGACGGCGGTGGGCATGCCCGTGCCGCAGATGACCGAGGCGCTCTCCAAGGGCGTCATCGAAGCCGGCCTGGTGGCCTGGGAAGTGGTGCCGGCCACCAAGACGCACGAGTTGACACGTTTCCATCTCGAGTCCGGTGGCGGTCGGGCCATGACCACGGCGACCATGATCTACGTGATGAACCAGAAGAAGTACGACAGCCTGCCGGCGGACCTGAAGAAGGTCATCGACGACAACAGTGGTCGCGAGACGTCGGCCTGGGTGGCGGCGGAGCATCTCAAGGCCGATACGGTCGGTCGCAACGCGGCGGCGGCGCGGGGCAACACCATCTACCAGCTTTCGCCGGCCGAGTCGGTACGCTGGGAGGCGGCTGCGGCACCGGTCACCGCGGAATGGGTCCGCGAGACCTCGGAGAAGGGCGTCGATGGACGCAAGCTCTACGAGGAGGCGCGGGCGCTCGTGGACAAGTATTCGCAGTAGGTAGATGCGGGCGCGGCGCGAAGCGGGCGTCGCGTCGCGGAAGCCGACGGACTGCCCCTGCATGCCGGGGCAGTCCGTATTACCATGCGCACTCCGCGGTCTGTCGCGATTCCGACCTTTAGGAGTGATGCCATGAAGCTGGGTACCCCGCTTTCGTCCAGTGCTGTGCGCGTGATGCTGCTCGGCGCTGGCGAACTCGGCAAGGAAGTCGTCATTGCGCTGCAGCGACTGGGGGTCGAGGTGATCGCGGTCGATCGCTACGCCAACGCGCCGGGCCATCAGGTGGCGCACCGCGCGCACGTGATCCCGATGACCGACGGCGCCGCCCTGCGCGCGCTGGTCGAGGCCGAGCGCCCGCACCTGATCGTGCCCGAGATCGAGGCCATCGCCACCGACATGCTGGGCGAGATCGAGGCGGCCGGTCTGGCCGAGGTGATCCCCACCGCGCGCGCCACCCGCCTCACGATGAACCGCGAGGGCATCCGTCGCCTGGCGGCCGAGGAGCTGGGCCTGCCGACTTCGCCCTATCGCTTCGCCGATTCGCTGGAAGAGCTGCAGGCCGCCATCGACGGCGGCATCGGCTACCCGTGCATCGTCAAGCCGGTGATGTCCTCGTCGGGCAAGGGCCAGTCGATGCTGCGCGGGCCGGAGGACGTGAAGAAGGCCTGGGACCATGCGATGCAGGGCGGGCGCGTCGCGCAGAGCCGGATCATCGTCGAGGGCTTCGTCGACTTCGACTACGAGATCACCTTGCTGACCGTGCGCGCGTGCGATGCCGGCGGCGCGGTGCAGACCTATTTCTGCGAGCCGATCGGCCACGTGCAGGTCGCCGGCGATTACGTCGAGTCCTGGCAGCCGCAGCCGATGAGCCCGGTCGCGCTGGCCGAATCGCGGCGCATTGCCGCGGCGGTCACCGGCAACCTCGGCGGGCGCGGGCTGTTCGGCGTGGAGCTGTTCGTCAAGGGCGACCAGGTGTGGTTCTCCGAGGTCAGCCCGCGTCCGCACGACACCGGACTGGTCACGCTGTGCTCGCAGCGCTTTTCCGAATTCGAGCTGCACGCGCGCGCGATTCTCGGCCTGCCGGTCGACACCACGCTGCGCGAGCCGGGTGCGTCGGCGGTGATCTACGGCGGCATGGACGAGGCCGGTATCGCCTTCGAAGGCGTGGCCGAGGCGCTGGCCGTGCCACGCAGCGACCTGCGCCTGTTCGGCAAGCCGGAATCCTTCGTCAAGCGGCGCATGGGCGTGGCGGTGGCCAACGGTGCCGACATTGCCGAGGCGCGCGAACGGGCGAAACTGGCGGCGAGCAGGGTGAGGCCGGTCAAGGACTGAATGACATGAGCCTTGTCCTGATCATCATCGCCGCGAGCGCTCCGTGAGAACCCAGGAAGTACAGCATCCTGCCCGTGTTGTCCCGCTGGCCTTCCTGATTGCGATCCTGATCGGGACGGCGGTGCTGATGCTGCCGGTCGCGCATGCGCAGGCGACGGGCGCGCCGTGGATCGTCGCACTGTTCACCGCGGTGTCGGCGGTGTGCGTGACCGGCCTGGTCACGGTCGATACCGGTACCTACTGGTCGCCGTTTGGCCAGTGGGTGATCCTGGTGCTGTTCCAGATCGGCGGATTCGGCATGATGACGGCCGCCACCCTGCTCGGGCTGATGGTGAATCGCTCGCTGCGCCTGCGCACGCGCCTCACCATGCAGGCCGAGACGCACACGCTGGGCCTCGGCGACGTCACCAGCGTGGCGAAGCTGGTGTTCGTGGTCACGCTGATCGTCGAATTGCTCGTGGCCCTGGCGCTCATTTTCCGCTTGCGCAGCGCTTATGCGCTGCCCTGGCCCGATGCCGTCTGGAGCGGAGTGTTCCACGCCATCTCGGCGTTCAACAACGCGGGCTTCTCGATCCACGCCGACGGCCTGGTGCGCTATGCCTCGGACGCCTTCATCCTCAGCCCGATCATGCTGGCGATCGTGATCGGCGGCCTCGGCCTGCCGGTGCTGCACGACCTGCGCAACAAGCTCGGAGATCCGCATCACTGGTCGGTACATACCAAGCTGACGCTGCTCGGCTCGGCCGTCTTGCTGGTCGGCGGTGCGCTGATCCTGCTCGTCTTCGAGTGGGCGAATCCGCGCACGCTTGGTCCGATGTCGATCGCGGACAAGGTGTTGTCGGCGGTGTTCGCCTCGGTGTCGGCCCGCACGGCCGGCTTCAACGCGATCGACATCGGCGGGCTGACGCACGAGAGCCTCGGGCTGCACTACCTGCTGATGTTCATCGGCGGCGGCAGCGCCGGCACGGCAGGCGGGGTCAAGGTCGGCACGGCGATGATCCTGATGCTGCTGGTGATCGCCGAGATCCGCGGCCGCATGGACACCGAGGCCTTCGGCCGCCGCATCAGTCAATCGTCCCAGCGCCAGGCGATCACCGTGCTCGTGCTGGGCAGCGCGGTCGTCGTGCTCGGTACCGTGTTCGTCCTGCACACCACCGACATCGCAACCGACAAGGTCATCTTCGAGGTCATCTCCGCCTTCGGCACGGTGGGGCTGTCGACGGGCATCACGGCCGACCTGCCCGCGTCTGCGCAGTTGATGCTGGCGCTGCTGATGTACATTGGCCGTGTCGGCACCATCACGCTTGCGGCGTCGCTGGCGCTGGGCGAGCATCGCATGCCATATCGCTACCCTGAGGAGCATCCCGTTGTTGGCTAGGCTATTCACCGAACAGTTCTCCTTCGCGAAGGGCGACAGCGTCGTCGTCATCGGCCTCGGTCGCTTTGGCGGCGCCGTGGCGCATTCGCTGATGCAACTCGGACACGACGTCATGGGGATCGACCGCGATGAGGAGCCGGTGCACGAATGGGCCGACCTGCTCACGCATGCCGTCCAGGCGGACTCCACCAATGCGATGACCATGCGCCAGCTCGGCGTGGCCGACTTCGCGCACGCGATCGTCGGCATCGGCGGTGACCTCGCCGCCAGCCTGATGACGGTGATGGCGCTGAGCGAGCTGCAGATCCCGGACATCTGGGTGAAGGCGATGACGCCCGAACACGGCAAGCTGGCCGAACGCATCGGTGCCCACCACGTGGTGTATCCCGAAGCCGACATGGGGGAGCGCGTGGCCCACCTGATCAGTGGCCGCATGATGGACTACATCGAGTTCGATGACGGCTTCGCGATCGCCAAGATCCACGCCCCAGCGGCCACGCATGACCTGTCGCTGGCCCAGTCCGCGGTACGCGAGAAGTTCGGTGTCACCGTCGTCGGCATCAAGCGCGCCCACGAGGATTTCCAGCACGGCAAACCGGGCAGCGTCGTGCGACCGGGCGACCTGCTGATCGTCTCCGGGCCGACCAAGAAGGTCGAGGCCTTCGCCGCGAGCGGCAGGCGGCGCTAGCCCGTGCCGGACGCGGGCTGAAAATCCCCGTCTGCAAGGCGTCGTTTGAAATTCGGACAGCCTTACTCGCCGGCGAAAACCTCGACCAGCCGCGAGGTGATCGAAGCCATCCGTCCCAGCGCAGGACGATCGGGTTCGAGTCCGGGCTGGAAACCAAGGCCGGCGAGGCGGTCGAGCACCACCGCGTTGCCCGTGATCACGTGCATCGGCACGTCCCAGTCGGCGCCGGGGCCGGTCACCGTGCCCATGGGCTGATGGTCGCCCACCACGATCACCACGGCGTCGGCGGGTGCGTGTGCGGAAAGCCAGCCCGCCAGCCAGTCGAACTGGTAGCGCACGGCGGAGAGATAGGCGGGGACCGGGTCGTCCCATGACGCCGGAACCTGGCGTGCGGAGACCGCGTCGGGGCTGTCGTAGGCATCGGCACCGAGCACGGCGGACCAGTCCGTCACGTAGGGCGCCAGTGGGCGGAAGGGCGCGTGCGTGCTGACGGTGGGGAAGACCACCAGGCGCGGGCGACGGGCGTCGTCACGCTGCGGGCCGAGTTCCTGCGCCTGCAGCTGCGCTATCGAAGCCTGGTCGGGGATGCGCCAGTAGCCGAAGAGCGAGCCGCGGTAGCCGATGCCGTCGGCGTCGGCGATGCGGTCAAAGCCGTAGAAGCGACCTTCGGGCCAGGGGCGCTGGATGCCCGGCATCCAGCCGACGGTGCGATAGCCGTGCGCGGCGAAATGGCTGACCAGCGTGGGGCGCTGCGTCGTCAGCAGCAGCCGGTAGTCGTTGGGGTCGCGCATGTCGAGGCCGGACAGCAGTTCCGCGTGCGCGAGCCACGAGCCGCCGCCGAAGGTCGGCGAAACGAGCCGGGCGGAGAGGACGCGGCGCCCGCTGGCGTCAACGGCGTCCGCCAGCCGCTGGCGCGAGGCCGCCAGGGCGCTGGAAAGATCGGGGTTGTCGAGCGTGACCGCGCCGTAGGCTTCGGCGAACACGATGACCACGTCGGCCCCCGCGAGCGCACCGAGCGTGCCGTCGAAGGCTGGACTCGCGCCGAGCAGGCGCTCGTCGTCACTGGCGTCGTGTGCGCGATGCAGCAGGCGCGCCTGTTCGGCGACGAGGGTGCCGACCGATGGGGCGAAGGCGTGCTGCAGCGCGGGCAGGCCCTGCGGCGCCAGCAAGCCGGCGCCCAGCACAGCGGATGACGCGGCCACCAGCCCGATGCGCAGTCGGGCGGACTGCAGGCTCTCGGCGAGCGTGGCCACGCCGCGCCGGATCAGGCGGTACAGCGCCGCGATCGCGAGCGCGACGATGACGGCCACGCCGACGAACTTCATCGCCGACGGGCTGGCCGCGCCCATCTTGAGGACTTCCCAGGCGTGCTGCCCGTCCCAGTAAAGGTCGAGCCGGCGCCCGAGCACGGCGGGCACGGTGACGTTGAGGTAGTGCAGCAGGACGCAGGTGGCGAGCACCGCCGACGTCCAGACGACGGTCGCGCGACGCAAGGGGCCGTGCAGGCTCAGCAACGACAGGCCCAGCACGACTGCGGCCAGATCGATCGACAGCCGTGCTTCCGGGCGTGGCCACAGCGTCGGCCAGGCGTTGCCGAAGCTCAGCAGCAGGTTCAGCACGACAAGCGCGACAAGGGCCTGGCGTAGGGCGCGACGGGTATTCATCGCGTCCCTTCGTCCTTGCGGGCGGTCGGCGGAATGGGCGAAACACACCCGCGCGGGGACCGGCATGGAGGACGCAGCGGCAGACCCCGATGGTCGGGGCTGGTCCGCAAGCGGCGGGCCGGCTAGCATGCGCGTCATTCCCAGGCACGATGGAGTGCGTCCCATGTCCCACCCAGCCGAGCGAAGTCCAGCAATCCCGTGGTGGCAGGATCGAACGCCAGGGGAGATCGCCGCACTCGCTGCCGCCGACGGCGTGGCGCTGCTGCCGCTGGCCGCGATCGAACAGCATGGCGAGCACCTGCCGCTGTCGACCGACCTCGACATCGCGCTCGGCCTCATCGACGCCGCCTTGCCGCGCGTGCGCGCAGGGCTGCCGGTGTGCGTGCTGCCGCCGCTCGCGGTGGGACTGAGCCTGGAACACTGCGCGTTTGCCGGCACGCTGAGCCTGAGCCCGGAAACGGCGCTGGCGGTCATCGTCGAACTGGGCGAGCGCGTGGCGGCCGCGGGTTTCCGCCGTCTGGTGCTGTTCAACAGCCACGGCGGCAACAAGGCGCTGGTCGATCTGGCGGGGCTCAAGCTGCGCGTTGCGCAGCGGATGCTGGTGGTGCGTGCCAACTACTTCCGCTTCGCGCCGCCGCCGGATGTGCTGCCCGCTGACGAGCTGCGGCATGGCTTGCATGGCGGCGCGCTCGAGACGGCCATGATGCTGCACCTGGCACCGGCCAAGGTGCGCATGGACGGCATCGCGCACTTCGACTCGCTCGGGCGGGAGATGGCGCGTGAAGGACGGCTGCTGGGCCCCGAAGGCGAGGCCGGTTTCGCCTGGATGGCGCAGGACCTGAATGCGGGGGGCGCGACGGGCGATGCGCGCCTGGCTACGCCCGCCTTGGGTGCGCGCCTCGTCGAGCATTTCGCCGGGCAGCTCGCGCGGCTGATCGAGGACGCGCACGCGTTCGATCTCGCCCGCCTTGCCGACGGGCCGCTCGACGGCGCGGGCTGAGCTGCGGCCGCGCGCCATCGTCGCCGTGCCGCTCAGCCGCGCGCGGCGGCCTCGGGGGCCGGCAGGCTCTCGGGTGTGGGCGAGGAGGGCTCGCCCTGCTCGTTGAGCAGTTCGTGTAACCAGTGGCCGTGGCGGCTGGCCTTGGTCTTGAGATAACGCTGGTTCTGCTGCGTGACTTCGCCGTAGATGGCCTGGCGTGCGGTGACGTTGATGCCCGCGCGCTGCAGGGCCTCGACCTTGCTCGGGTTGTTGGTGAGCAGCAGGATGCGCGACACGCCCAACTGCTCGAGCATCTCGTGGGCGACGCGGAAATCGCGCTCGTCCTTCGAGAAACCGATCGTCTGGTCGGCGTCGATGGTGTCCAGCCCTTCATCCTGCAGCCCGTAGGCGCGCAGCTTGTTGGCCAGACCGATGCCGCGTCCTTCCTGCGACAGGTAGAGCAGGATGCCGCCGCCCTGGGCGTTGATCGCCGCGACGCCACGGCGCAGCTGCTCGCCACAGTCGCAACGCAGGCTGCCGAAGAGGTCGCCGGTGAGGCAGGACGAATGCAGGCGCACCGGCACGTCCAGCGGCCACTCGGCCGGATTGCCGATGACGATGGCGACGTGCTCGTGGATGCCGTCCGCCTCGCGGAACAGCACGAAGCGGCTGTTCTCGGCTTCGGCCAGCGGCACGCGCGCCTCGCTGATGCGGGTCAGTGCGCCGGGGCCGCTGGCGCACAGCTCGAGCGCGGTGTCGGCGTCGACCGCGAGCAGGTTGCCGCGCGCCACTTCCGCCGCGATGCGTTCGGCCTGTGCCGGCGCCACCGCGCAGGCGATGGCGGCAGGAACGAGCTGGGCGCGCGACAGCAGGCGGATCGCCGCCTGGCTCGCCTTGTCGGCAACGGCCTGGCGGGCGTCTGTCGGCAGGTGCGCGCCGCGCATGCAGGCGAACTCCCGCAGCTGCTGGCTGTCTGGGAGGGGCGACAGTGTGATCGCGAGGGGCGCGGACGCATCGGCGATGCCGAGCGCGGCCATGCGGTGGCTGGAGAGCACCAGGCGGGGCGCGGAGCCGCTCAGGGTCCGGAGTTCGGTCAGCGCCTTGTCGTCGAGGCCTTCGACGGCCTGGACGAGGGTGGTGCTGCCGTTGTCACGCACGAGGATGGGAAGGCCGCGTCGCAGGTCGAAAATGGCACGTTCGGCTTGGCGCATCGGGTGTTCTCCGTGGGAGTGTTCGGGTTCTTATTGGCGCGTGTGTTCCGCCGGGGCGGTGTGGGCAGGCGCAAACCGAATCAGTCGAGGTTGTCGGATGTCAGGTACAGAACTTGGGTCAGATTGGGGCTGGCGCTGCATTTTGCAAGCCCATGCGCACGCTTGGTCCTTACAGCCCGTCACAAGGTTCCGTGAGGGCGATCACTCGCTCGAGGTCCGAGTCGGCGGTGACTGGCGCTGCGGACACGCCATGGCGCCCGAAGCTGTTGATCTGCTGTCGCTTTTTCTGCCGCTCGTGGCGCGCACCGGGCCGCTCGCCATCGCCCAGCTTGGGCAAAGCCTGGATGGCCGCATCGCGACCGAAAGCGGGGCCTCGCACTATATCAACGGATTGGAGGCCCGCACACACCTGCACCGGCTGCGCGCGGTGGTGGATGCCGTGGTGGTGGGCGTGGATACGGTCAACGACGACGATCCGCAACTGACGGTGCGCCATGTGGCGGGGCGCAACCCGGTGCGTGTGGTGCTGGACCCGCGCGGCCGGGTGCGCCAGCGCAGCCAGCTCCTGCACGACGGGGCGGCGCGCACCGTGCATGTCGTCTCCAGTGCTGCGGGGGGCGAGCTTGCCGCCGGCGTGCAGCGGGTCGTGCTGCCGGTGTCCGCGGACGGACGGTTTGCGCCGACGGTGGTACTGAACTGGCTGCAGGCGCAGGGCTTGCGCCGCGTGCTGGTCGAAGGCGGAGGGCGCACGGTGTCTGCCTTCATGCATGGTGGCGGCCTTGACCGCCTGCACCTGCTGGTGGCGCCGTTGCTGATCGGCTCCGGCCGGCCGGGCCTGCAACTGCCGCCGGTTTCGACGCTCGACGAGGCCTTGCGCCCGCGCTGCCACAGCTACCGCTGCGGCGAGGACACCATCTTCGACCTGGAACTGCGCCGCAGCCTGGGCTAGGGCGCTCGCCGTGCCAGCACCCAGGCGCCGGGCAAGGTCGACAGCAGCACGACGAGACCGTAACTGATCGAGATTGTCACGCCCTGCGCCACGTCCAGTTCCGCGGCGGCCCACAACAGCGCGGCGGCGCCTTCGCGCAGGCCCCAGCCGGCCAAGGACAGCGGCAGCGCCATCGCCAGCAGCACCCAGGGAATCAGCGCCAGCAGGGTCGTGGCCGGGGTGTCGATGCCCAGCATGCGGGCGCAGCAGAAATACACCGCGATGTAACTCGCCGAGATCGCCAGCGAGGCGAGCAGTTGCCGCCACAGTGCGTCGCGGGCGAGCAGCGCACGCTGGCCGGCATTCGCGAGGTGGCGCAGGAATCCGCTCCGACGCAGTACGAACAGCAGCAGCACGAGCGCTGCGCCGATCAGTGCGAGACGGAGCGGCAACGGAGCCATGTCACCGCTCTGGCCGATGCCGGCGAACGTCCGGCCGAGGATCTGTCCGATCAGCGGCGAGACCAACAGGGTCGCGAGCGCGATCAGCAGCAGGGCGAACTGGCCGGAAGCGCGCTCCAGCACCACCGCCAGCCAGGCCGCGCGTGGACCGGGCGAGGCGGCGGCCTGGATTCGCGCATGGCGCCACGCGCGGCTGGCGTCGCCGAGCACGCCACCGGGCAGGACCTGGTTGAGGAAGCTGCTGAGGTAGTACTCGGCCACGGCGCGGCCGAAGGGCAGCGGCGCATCGAGCCGCTGCGCGGTAAGCTGCCAGCGCCAGGCGGACAGGGCCATCTGCGGCACGCCCAGCAGCAATGCGGCCGCGAGCCAGCCGGGCGAGGGTGCGACGAGGGTGGCAGCCAGGGCGTCGTCGTCCAGCCAGGCGAACACGGCGGCCAGCAGCGCGAAGCTGCCCAGTGCAGGCAGCAGGCGGGCGGCGAGGTGTCGGCTAGTTGGCATCGCGATCGCAGGCGGTGGTTCGCGGCAAGGCGATCATCCGGCCCCGCGGCTTGGTGGCAGCGCCAGCAGGTCGAGGTGGCCGACCTCGATTCGCAGTCGGCCGTGCGCCAGTTCGGACAGACGGTGCCGGTGCCACGCGGCGATGCGCGCGTGGGCCTCGGGGCGTTGCTCGGTGGCGGCCTCGCGCCAGCCGTCCAGCAGCGCGCGGGCGAGGGCGACCTGCGCCGGGGTGGCCGCGGCGAGCTGCCACGGACTGGGCGCCAGTTGCACCGAAAATCCCTGCGCGCGCAGCAAGGCCGCGAGACGGGGGGGGGCATCGGGACCGAGCGCCCGGCCCGCGCCCTTTTCGCGACGCTGGTGGGCGTTGAAGGCGGCGCGCACGAAGGCGTCCTCGGTCCCGTCGGCCTGATGAGCGCTGTCGGTGTTGTCGAGCGCCTCGATCCGCCAGTTCCCATCCACGCTCAGCGCGATCAGCAACGCGCAGCCGGCTTCGCGGCAGGCCTCGGCCAGACGCTGCAGCCAGCGCTCGTCGACCAGGTCGAGCAGGGCCGAGGCGGTGACGAGGTCGAAGCCGGCCAACAGGGACGGATCGAGTGTCTGCAGGTCGGCCACGAGCGATTCGACCGCCAGTGCGTGGCCGTCGCGGTCGTTGATGTGGTGGCAGTTCTCGACTGCACGCGCCAGTAGCGCGGGGTCGTGGTCGAGCAAGGTCCAGCGCTGCGGGCCGGGCAGGCGTGGGGCAAGGTAGTGCGGATTCGAGCCGCTGCCGGTGCCGAGATCGAGGATGCGTAGCGGACGGTGGCTGCGCGGCGCAAGCCAGTCGGCGGCCAGCGCGCTCAGCCGCGGGTTGCGTGCGGCGTGGTCGGCCGCGCGGCGCAGCGCCAGCCAGTCGGCGTCGAACACGGTGTCGGGGTGGAGTCGTGAGCCGGAAGGGGGCTGCAGGCCGGACAGGCGCTCGAGCGCCGCGACGAAGCGTGCACCGGCCTGCGTCCAGTCCGCCAGCCGCACGCGCGCCGCGCGGGCGCCATCGCGTAGCGCGAGGCGTTCGGCGGGGTTC
>NZ_AMXC01000012.1:0-93724 GCF_000310165.2 Thauera sp. 63 | reverse complement strand
GCGCCATCCCGGGGCAGTCCGGGCCGGCTGTCCGAGCGCAGCGAGTTTCCGGCCCGGCCGGGATGGCGCCGCCCGAGCCGGGGACCCGAAGGGCGGGCCTGCATGAGCCCCAGCGCGCCCCGCCCCCGACGCGCACCACGGCACCATCGGCCAGAGAACACCCACATGGACCTCACTCCCTACCGCCTCACCGCCGAGCCCTACTACCGCCCCACCGGCCACGAGATCGCCCTCTACGAGCACGCCTACGCCCACCGCCTGCCGCTGGTGCTCAAGGGCCCGACCGGCTGCGGCAAGACGCGCTTCGTCGAGTACATGGCCTGGCGCCTCGGCAAGCCGCTGATCACGCTGGCCTGCAACGAGGACATGACGGCCGCCGACCTCGTCGGCCGCTACCTGCTCGACGCCGAAGGCACGCGCTGGCACGACGGCCCGCTCACCACCGCCGTGCGCCACGGCGCCATCTGCTACCTGGACGAAGTGGTCGAGGCGCGGCAGGACACCACGGTGGTGATCCACCCGCTCACCGACAGCCGCCGCATCCTGCCGCTGGACAAGAAGGGCGAGATCGTCGCCGCGCATCCCGACTTCCAGCTCGTCGTGTCCTACAACCCCGGCTACCAGAGCCACAGCAAGAGCCTCAAGCAATCCACCCGCCAGCGCTTTGCCGCGCTGGAGTTCGACTACCCGGCGGCGGAGGCCGAGGCGGACATCGTCGCCCACGAGGCCGGCATCGAGCGCGCGCTGGCCATGCGACTGGTCGACATCGCCCACCAGTCGCGCCGCCTGCGCGAGCGAGGGCTGGACGAGGGCATCTCCACCCGCATGCTGATCTACGCCGGCGTGCTGATCCGCGACGGCCTGCCGCCGGTCGATAGTTGCCGCATGGCAATGACCGCCCCGATCACCGACGACCCCGACATGCAGCGTGCGCTGGGGGCCATCCTTGAATCGGCCTTCTGACCTGCCTGCGGCGTGGTGGCCGGTGGCCGCTATCGACAGCCTCGCCCCGCGCCTGGCCGCCCTCAGCCACGTGATGCACGCCTTCGGCATCGACGATGGCGATGTGCAGGCGCTGGAACGCCCGCCGCAGGACGGCCCTGCGCCGCGCCCGGTGCTGCACGGCGCCACCCTGCTGCTGCCCGAGGCGCCGCCCGCGTGGGCGCTACCTGCCGACGAGCTCCACCTCGCGGCCACGCTGCACGCCATCGGCCACCTGCGCCATTCGCCGCGCCGCCAGGCAGCAGGCAAGCGCAAGCCGATGAGCCTGGCGCTGACCGGCGCCATCGAGGACGTGCGCGTCGACCGCCTGCTGATGCGCCGCCACCCCGGCGTCGGACGTCTGTTCCGCCGCCTGCTGCGCGGCCAGCCGGAACTGCCGCAGGTGGGCTTCGAGGCGCTGGTCGCGCGCCTGCAGCGCGTGCTGCTCGACCCGCAGGCCGACGACCACGACAAGGACGGCGGCGACGCCTGGGTGTGCAAGGGCCGCGCACTGTTCGAGGCGCAGGCTGGCCGTCTGGACGATGCCGAGGCTTTCCGCGAGGTGGTGTCGGTGCTGGCCAACGATCTCGGCCAGTTGCGCGTGCGCATGAACCTGCAGACCTACGCCCCGCCCCTGCCCTGGCACGACGACAACAGCCACCTGTGGGCGCACGGCGCCGACGCCGAGCAGGCCGAAACCCCGCTGCGCCGCCCGCCACCGCAGGGCGAACCCCAGCCCACACCGCCACAGGCGCCGGAAGAAGCGCCCGAACCGGCGCCCCTGCCCGAACTCGCCCGCCACGACTACCCGGAATGGCACTACCGCCTGGAGCGTGCCCGCGACAACTGGTGCACCGTGATCGAGCGCGCCGTGCCACCCGCCTCGGCCAGCGCCCCGACCTTGCCCGCTCGTGCGCCGCTGCGGCTGGCGCGCAGCCGCCGCATCGACCGCAGCCAGCGCATCCGCCGCCAGTGGGAAGGCGACGAGCTGGATCTGGATGCGGCCACCGAGGTCTTCATCGACCGCCGGCTGGGGCTGGCGCCGGACCCGCGCCTGTTCCGCCGCAACGGCCGCGCGGTGCCGCGCACCAGCCTGCTGCTGTTGCTCGACCTGTCCGCCTCCACGGCGGACCTGCAGCCCTGCGGGCGCAGCGTGCTGGATCTGGAACGCGAGGCCGCCGCGCTGCTGATGGATGCGCTGCGCGACCGTGAGGACCGGCTGGAAGTCGCCGGCTTCGATTCGGATGGAAGGCAGGCGGTGAATTACCTGCGCCTGCTCGATTTCGGCCAGCCCGTGCCGGCCGACCCGGCGATGGTGCTGGGCGCCGCGCGGCCGGGCCTGTCCACCCGGCTGGGCGCGGCCCTGCGCCACGCCACGGCGCGGCTGGCGAAGGAGACCAGCGCGCAACGCACGCTGCTGGTGCTGTCCGACGGCACGCCGTCAGACATCGACGTGTTCGACGCCCGGCATCTGGTGGAAGACGCCGCGCGCGCGGTGGTGGAGGCGCGGCGCAAGGGCGTGCGCTGCTTCTGCCTCAGCCTGGACCGCGCGTCCGAAGCGGATGTGCGCCGCATCTTCGGCCACGCGGGCTACCGCATCGTCGACGATCCGGCACGGCTCGCCGCCGTGCTGGCGCGAAGTTATGCCGAACTGGCGGGCGCCTGAAGCTGCGCGCGCCTGCAGCGGCAGGCGCCGGCGAGGATCAGTGCAAGGCTTCGTAGCCCGTCACCACCGCCTCCATCATCTCGAGAATGCGTTCGCTCGTGGTCGCCACGTTGGTGGCGCGGGTCAGCGTGTCCTGCCCCTTTTCGTCGAGTGCGTTCTGGAAGAAGAACCACTGTTGCGACGCCAGCTTCAGGTCGCTCTTGAGCTTGTCGGTGTTGATCGGCGCGGCTTCAAGCTCGGCCATCGCGGCGGCGAACTCCTTGCGTGCCGCGGCCAGATCTTCGCGCATGGTGCCTGCCGGCAGGTTCCAGTTGAGCGCCTGGTGCAGCTTGGCCATGCGCTGCGACAACATGCGCTGGCGGCCCGAGATGTTCACCAGACGGCCGGCCTGTGTGCCGGACAGCGCTTCGAACTGGCCGGTGAGCTGGTGCGCGAGGCCGAGCACCTCGTCGGACAGCTTCAGCACCTCGGGCGCACGCTCGCGCGAGGGCGCAGCGCCGACCAGCACATCCTTGTAGGCGATCCAGGCCTTCTCCAGCTTGAGGCTGGTCTCGCGGGTCTGGGCATTGGGGGCGTAGTTCTTCAGCTCGACGAGCTGGCGGTCGAACAGCGCGATCGACGCGTCGAGCACACGCTGCGAACGGGCCGTGTCGATGCCCTGGCCAAGCTGGAAGTAGGCCTTGGCCATGCGCTGCGACAGCATGCGCTCGCGACCGGCCTTGTTGATCGCCGAGTTGATGTCGGTAACCTGCGCGGTGGCCAGCAGCGGCTGCATGAACAGCACCATCAGCAGGGCGACGAACGCGGCCCGCAGGCCAGAGTGCGGCTGGATCATGTAAAACTCCTTGGGCATGTTGCAGTGTTCGGACAGGGAGCGGAGTCTAGGCGTCCGTCAAGCCGGGCGTCATGATCGCGCTCAAGTTCCGTGCACATGCACCGGCGCCGCCGTGGAGGATTTCACGCTCGGCTGCAAGTCAGATCATGCGGCCGGGGTTGAGGATGCCCTGCGGGTCCAACGCGGTCTTGAGCGTGCGCATCAGCGCGATTTCCGCCTCGCTACGCGAGTAGTGCAGCCAGTCCTTCTTCAGCCGGCCGATGCCGTGCTCGGCCGACACCGAGCCGCCCTGCTCGCGCACGACGCTGTACACCGCATCCTCGATACGGTGCAGGCTGTCGGCGTCCTGCGGCACCCGGCACACCACGACGTGCAGGTTGCCGTCGCCGACGTGGCCGAAGAACAGCGCCCTGAGTTGCGGCCAGTCGCGTTCGAGGTTGGCGCGCACGCGGGCGGCGCAGTCGCCGATGTCGGCCACCGGCACCGAGACGTCGAAGTTGAGCGTCGGCGCGTAGTCACGCAGCACCTCGGCGATGCCGTCGCGGATGGCCCAGAAGGCCTCGGCGTCCGCCACCGATTGCGCGATTGCCGCGTCGAGAATCCAGCCCGCCTCGATGGCCTGCTCCAGCATTGCCTCGAAACGCTGGCCGTCGGTTTCGGGCTGGCCGCAGTGCATGTCGATCAGCACATACACCGGGTAGTCGCCCGCCAGCGGCCAGCGCAGGCGGTTGGCCTCGACCGCGGTTTCCAGATAGTCACGCCACATGATCTCGAAGGCGCTGACCTGGCCCGACAGGCTCTGCTGCGCGTGGCGCAGGAAGCGCAGCGCCGCCGTGTAGTCCTGCAGCGCGACCAGCGCCGTGCTGGTGCCGCGCGGCAGCGGCTGCAGGCGCAGCACCACGCGAGTGACGATGCCGAGCACGCCTTCGCTGCCGATGAAGAGGTGCTTGAGGTCCATGCCTGCATTGTTCTTGGCCATGCGGTTCATCATCGACAGCACGGTGCCGTCGGCGAGTACGACCTCGAGCCCGAGCACCGACTCGCGCGTGTTGCCGTAGCGGATCACGCGGTTGCCACCGGCATTGGTCGCCACGTTGCCGCCGATCTGGCACGAGCCGCGCGCGCCGAGATCCACCGTCAGCAGCGCGCCGGCGTCGCGGCAGGCGTCCTGCACGGCCTGCAGCACGGCGCCGGCCTGCACCGTCGCCGTGCCCGAATCGACGTCGATGGATTCGATGCGGTTCATGCGCTCGAGCGACACCACCACCTCGCCCTCGCCCGGCACCGCGCCGCCGACCAGGCCGGTGAGGCCGCCCTGCACCACCACCCGCTGGCCGTGCGCGTGGCAGATCGCCACCATGCGCGACAGCTCGTCGGTGTTGCGCGGACGCAGGATGGCCAGCGGCACGCCACCGGCCACGCCGCTCCAGTCCTTCAGGTGGCGCGGGCTGGCGTCGCCGGCCAGCACCTCGTCGGCACCGAAGGCGGCGACGAGCGCATCGATTACAGGGGATGCAGCAGCATTGGCGTGGGACATGGCGGCTCGCGGATCGGATCGGGACAGGGCCGCCATGCTGCCATGCCCGGCGCTTTCGCGCAGCCCGCGACCGGTCAGACGAAGACCGGCTCGGGCTCCAGACGCACGCCGAAGCGCGCCTCGACATCGGACATGATCGCCTGCGCGATGCGTTTGACATCTGCCCCACAGGCGCCGCCACGGTTGACCAGCACCAGCGCCTGGCGCTCGAAGCTGCCCACCGGTCCGAGGTCGCGCCCCTTCCAGCCGGCCTGCTCGATGAGCCAGCCGGCCGCCAGCTTCTCGCTGCCGTCGGCCTGCGGGTAGTGCGGCATTGCCGGATGTTCCGCAAGCAGACGCGCGCAGTGTGTGGCATCGACCACCGGGTTCTTGAAGAAGCTGCCGGCATTGCCGATCTCGGCGGGGTCGGGCAGTTTGCGGCGGCGGATGGCGATGACCGCATCGGATACATCGAGCGGCGTGGGCGCGGAAACGCCGCGCGCGTCCATCTCGCGCGCCACGTCGGCGTAGCGCGTCACCGGCCGCCAGGGCCGCGGCAGGCGGAAGCGCACCGCGGTCACCAGCCAGCGCCCCGGCTGGCGCTTGAACACGCTGTCGCGGTAGCCGAAGCCACAGTCGTCGAGCGCGAAGCTGCGGCAGGCGCCGGTCTCGAGGTCAACCGCGTCGAGCGAATCGAAGCGGTCGACGACTTCCAGCCCGTAGGCACCGATGTTCTGAATGGGCGCGGCACCGACCGTGCCGGGGATCAGCGACAGGTTCTCCAGCCCGGGCCAGCCCTGCGCCAGCGTCCAGCGCACGAAGTCGTGCCAGTTCTCGCCGGCGCCGGCCTCGACGATCCAGGCGTCGGCCTCCTCGCGCATCAGTCGGCGGCCGGCGATCTCGACCTTCAGCACGGTGCCGGCGAAGTCGCCGGTGAGCACCAGGTTGCTGCCGCCGCCCAGCACCAGCCGGGGCGCATCCGCCCAGCCGGGCGCGTGCACCGCGGCGACAGCCTCCTCGGCCGAGCGCAGGCGCAGCAGGCGCGCCGCGCGCGCCTTCAGGCCGAAGGTGTTGAGGCCGGACAGGTCGGCGTCGTACTCGACGTGCGCGGGCTCAGCCATGCCCGCGCTCCAGGATCACCGCATCGCCGGTAGCGCGCGCGGCGTCCTGCGGAATCGGGAACAGGCGGTCGTAGCCGAGGTTGAACAGCAGCGCGTACACCGTGTAGGTGATGGCCAGCAGAACGTCGGCCACGGCGGCCTCGATCCAGCCCATGCCGGTCCACCACACGATGATGGGCAGCGTCATCGTAAACAGGCCGGCCTCGAAACCGACGGCATGAATGCAACGCAGGCGGAAAGGCCGGCGGTCGGCGGTGCGGCCGGTGAGCCGGCCTTCGACCCAGTCGAAGCTGGTGTTGTAGCAGCCGTTCCAGATCGCGGCCACGAGCGCGAGCAGCGCCAGCAGGCCGATGGACTCGGCGATCGGCACGCCGCTGGCCCAGGCGAAGGGCGGGGTGATCAGCAACAGGCCGCCGATCTCGAACATCGCGATCTGGCGCAGCCGATCGCTGAAGGAGCGAAGCTTGGGTTTGGATGACACGATGAAATCCTGCAACGAAAGCGACCCCGGGGCGGGGTTCCATCAGCACGGGTCGTCCCGTGTAAAACCGACGGTCGCTGCGTCGTTGCGCATGGCGGGCGGGGTCGTCCCCGCGTCGGAACCGGATCGGCCGCATCGGGCCGCCGTCCTTTTTAGCAAATCGGCCGGCTGCCTGGCAAGCCGTGCCCGCTGCTAACATCCGGGCATGTTCAACCCCTCCCCCAGGACGACACCATGAAGACAGCCCAGGACCTCGTTGCCGCAGCCAAGGCCCGCACCCATGAGATCGGCATCGACGCCGCCGAAGCCGCCATCCGCGACGCGGATGTCGTGATCGACGTGCGCGAACCCGACGAATTCAGCGCCGGCCACATCCCCGGCGCAGTCAACATTCCGCGCGGACTGCTGGAATTCAAGCTCGGCAGCATGCCCGAGTACGACTCGCGCGACCTGAAGGTGGTGCTGTACTGCAAGACCAGCGGCCGCGCCGCGCTGTCGGCCTGCGCGATGCAGGACATGGGCTACGCGCAGGTGAAGTCCATCCTCGGCGGCTTCGACGCCTGGGCCGCGGCGGGCAAGCCGGTGGCCAAACCGAGCCTGCCGTCCTTCGGTTGACGGTTTTCCGCGGGTTTCCGCGGGTGGGCGGGCGGCACGAGGCCGATTAAACTATTTGGCCAAATAGTTATCCGACCGTGATCCATGCGCCGCACCCGCCGGGGTGCGGCCGGCTCACAAGGTTTCGCCCATGCTCCCTACCCTGCTGCCGATCGGCGCCCTGCTCGCCGGTATCGCCCTCCTGCTGCTCGGCTCCGGCCTGCTCAATACCGTCGTTGCCCTGCGCGGCAGCCTGGAAGGCTTCTCCGACACCACGCTGGGCCTGATCGGCTCCACCTACTTCTTCGGCTTCTTCCTCGGCACCTTCGTGGCGCCGCGCCTGATCCGGCGCATGGGCCACGTGCGCGCCTTCGCCTTCTTCGGCGCGGCGGTTGCGGCCTGCATGCTGCTGCACGCGCTGGTGGTGCAGCCGGCGTTCTGGATGCTGCTGCGCGTGATCACCGGCGTCGCGCTGGTCGGCTTCTACGCGGTGATCGAGAGCTGGCTCAACGAACAGACGGCCGCCGAACGGCGCGGCCAGGTGTTCGCGGTGTACATGGCGGTCAACCTGCTGGCGCTGGCCGGCGCGCAGCAACTGCTGCGCCTGGACGGCCCCGAGACCTTCACGCTGTTCGCCGTGGCGGCGATCTTCGTCTGCCTGTCGCTGCTGCCGGTGACGATGACCCGCCTGCCCCAACCCCAGCTCGGCCATACGCCCAGGCTGGACCTGCGCATGGTGTGGCGCGCCGCGCCGGCCGCCTTCGTCGGCGCGCTGTCGTCGGGCGTGGCGATGGGCGCGTTCTGGAGCCTGGGGCCGATCTACGGCGAGCGCGTCGGGCTGGATGCGGCCGGCGTCGCCACCCTGATGACCAGCGCGATCCTGGGTGGCGCGCTGCTGCAGTGGCCGATCGGCCGCTTCTCCGACAGCGGCGACCGCCGCCGCGCGCTGGGTCTGGTCGCCGCCGTGGCCGCGGCCAGCGGCGCGGTGATGGTGGCGCTGGGCAGCTTCGCCTCGGTCGCGCTGGCAGGCTTCTTCGTGTTCGGCGCGGCGGCCTTCGCGGTCTATCCGATCGTGGTCGCGCACCTCATCGACCACCTCCACCAGCAGGACATCCTCGCCGGCAACACCGGCGTGCTGTTCCTGCATGGCGTGGGCGCGGCGTTGGGGCCGATGCTGGCCGGCGTGCTGCTGGGCTGGGTCGGCTCGGTCGGCCTGCCGCTGCATTTCGCGCTGGCCTTCGCGCCGCTGGCCGTGTTCGCGCTGCTACAGGCCCGGCGCGGCGCCGACGAGATTGTGGATGAGGCGGCGCAGTTCGCGCCGATGCTGCGCACCTCGCCGACGGTGCTGGAGATGGTCGCGCCCGAGTCGGGCATCGTAACCGCGCAGCAGGCCGACGCGGTTCAGACCGACGTCGAGCCGCCGCTCACGCCCCCGCCATCGTCTGCGCCCACCACAGGTACAGCGGGATCCCCGCCAGCAGGTTGAAGGGGAAGGTCACCGCCAGCGCCGCGGCCACGCCCAGGGCGGGGTTGGCCTCGGGCACCGCGATGCGCATCGCGGTGGGTGCGGCGATGTAGGACGCGCTGCTGGCCAGGGTCATCATCAGCACCGTCCCACCCACGCCCAGGCCCATCACCTGCGCCACGCCCCAGCCGAGCACGGCCAGCACCGGCGGCAGAGCAAGCGCGCAGCCGACCAGGAACAGCCCGGCCTTCTTCAGGTCCGGCAGGCGGTCAGCGGCGATCAGGCCCATCTCGAGCAGGAACAGGCACAGCGCGCCCTTGAACAGATCGACGAACAGCGGCGACAGCGGCTCCAGGCCCTGCGGACCGGCAACCCAGCCGATCAGGATGCCGCCCCCGAGCAGCACCACGCTCTTGTTGGCGAACACCTCGTGCACCAGCGCGCTCGCGGTGGAGCTGCCATCGGCCGACTTCACCCCACAGCGCGCGATCAGCGTCGCGACGATCAGCGCCGGCGCCTCCATCAGTGCGGCGAGCAGGGCCAGGTGGCCTTCCACCTCGATGCCACGGCCGGCCAGCACCGCCGCACCCACCGCGAAGGTGACGATGCTCACCGAGCCGTAGTGCGCCGACAGAGAAGCGGCATCCGGGCGCGAGAAGCGCAGGCGGAAGAGCGGAAACACCAGCAACGGGATGACCGCGCCTAGGCCGATCGCCAGTAGCGCATCCACCCACAGCGTGGCGCTTTCGGAGCGCGCGATCTCGACCCCGCCCTTCAGGCCGATGGCCAGCAGGAGGTAGATCGACAGGGTTTCGAACACCGCCGCCGGCAGGCGCAGCCCGCTCTTGACCAGCGAGGCGACGGCACCGAGGGCAAAAAAGAAGGGAACAGCATCGATCATGAATTCAATTTCCGTCAAGTGGCATTCATCTGTCTCGCGCCGAACTTCGACGCGAAACCTTGTGCAGCATTCTGCCGCAGCGCACACATGCAGAAAATTGATTTATTCTTTTGTTTTGAATAGACATAACTCTATATAAAGATGCGCCTCACCCTCCACCAGCTGCGCCTGCTGCTCGCCGTGACCCGCGAAGGCAGCGTGTCACGCGCCGCCCAGCGCCTTCACCTGACCCAGCCCACGCTGTCGGCGCAGCTGCGCCAGTTGTCGGATCAGGTGGGCCTGCCGCTGTTCGAGCGCATCGGCCGCCGCCTGCACCTGACCCCGGCCGGCGACGCGGTGGTCGACACCGCGACACGGCTGGAAGAGGAGCTGGAACGCCTCGACGAGACACTGGCCGAGCTGCGCGGCGACGTCGGGGGAAAGCTGCGGCTGGCGGTGGTGAGCACCGCGGAGACCTTCATCCCGCGCCTGCTGGGCGAGTTCCGCCGCGAACGGCCGGCGGTGGAGGTGTCGCTGGTGGTACTGAACCGCGACGCGGTGCTGCGCCGACTGGCGGACAACCGCGACGACCTCTACATCATGAGCCGTCCGCCCGCCGCGCCGCCGGTGACCGCCACGCCCTTCCTCGCCAACCCGCTGGTGGTGATCGCCGCCGCCGACCATCCGTTGGCCGGGCGCCGCGCGGTGCCGATCGAGGCGCTGGCGGGCGAGGAGTTCGTGCTGCGCGAGCCCGGCTCGGGAACGCGCCAGGCGGCGGAGAGCTTCTTCGCCGAGCACGACATCGTGCTGCGGCCGCGACTGGAGCTGGGCAGCAACGAGGCGGTGCGCCAGGCGGTGGCGGGCGGGCTGGGGCTGTCGCTGCTGTCAGCCCACGCCCTGGCCCATGCGCCGGACGAGGGCATCGCCGTGCTCGCGGTGAAGGACACGCCGGTCGTGACCCAGTGGCAGGTCGTGCACCCGACCGGCAAGCGCCTTACTCCGCTGGCGGATGCGTTCCTGCGCTTTCTGCAGGCCCGGGCGCCGGAACTGAACCGGGCAGCCCAGGCTCGGCTGTCGGCGGCACGGGGATAGCCGGGCCGGCGTCGATGCGGCCGGCGCGGGCGCGCGGCGGCGCAGCGTCCGTGCCTTCTTCGGCCGGGATGTCCGGCACCGGCGAAGCCACCACACCCACATCCGCCGCATCCGGCGCCACGCCGCCTTCGGACAGCGGCGCAGCCGGCAGCACGCCTTCGGTTGCCGACTGCGCCGGATCCGGCAGGGGCGGCTCGACCATGACCGGGGCCGACTCCACCGGCGGTGACCCGCCCGCATCGCCCGGCAGCACTTCCTCGTCTACCGGCACAGCCCTCTCGTTCGCCGTCGCAGGGACGGCGAGCGGCAACGGCAGGTCTTCGACCGGGAGGCAGGCGATGTCGGCGCCCGGCGCCAGATGAGGCACGAGCACCGGCGCCATCGACTTCAGGATCTGCACCGGCAGCCCGGAGGTGAAGCGATAGGCCGCGGCGTTGGGGCCGATGACGTAGGCGGTGAGTGAGCCGAAATGGTGCGGGCCGAGGTAGAAGACGAAGGTGGCGGTGCGGTTCAGCGCCATGCCGGGGCGGCCGCCGATGACGATGCGGTTGTCGCCGGTGCCGGTCTTTCCGCCCAGCGTCAACGCGCTGCCGTCGGCCAGGCGGAAGCTGCCCGCCAGCCGGCGCGCGGTGCCGCTCTCGACGACGTCGGACAGTGCGCCGCGCAGCGCCGCCGCCACTTCCGGTGCCATCACCCGCTCGCCCACGCCGGGCCGCACCGAAAAGGCGATCTCGTAGGGCGTGTCGGTGGCAAAGCGCACGCGGTCGATGCGCCGCGTCGACAGGCGCACGCCGTCATTGACGATGATGCCCATCAGTTCGGCCAGCGCTGCCGGGCGGTCGCCCGAGCTGCCGAGCGCGGTGGCGAGCGAAGGCACGAGATGGCCGAAGGGGTAGCCCAGCCGCGCCCAGCGGCGGTGGATGTCGAGGAAGGCCTCGACCTCGAGCATGGTGAAGATGCGCGAATCCTGCGCGCTGCGCGAACGGGTGCGGAACAGCCAGCGGTAGACCGCCTGGCGCTCGTCCGCGCTGGCGGCCACCGCCTCGGACAGGCTGGCCTGCGGGTTGCGCATGCGGTAACCCACCAGCCACAGCTCCAGCGGATGCACGCGCGCGACGTAGCCGCGGTCGGGCAGGTCGAAGGCCTCGGGCGCGTGACGGCTGTAGAGCTGCTCGATGCGCGACTCCGACAGTTGCGCGTCGCCCAGGCGGCGGCCGAGGAAGGCCGCGAGCGCTTCGGGCGGCGCCTCGGGCTCGAGGTAGCGGAACACCGCGGCCAGGCGCTCGGCGCTCGCGCGCAGGCCGTCGAGCAGCAGGGTGCGCATCTCCTCGGGGCTGCGGCCCTGGTACTTGCGCCAGAAGCGGCGCAGGAAGGTCTGGCCCTCTCGGTCGGCGAAGCGCGCCAGGTACTCGGCGCGGCGCGGGTCCTCGGCGTCTTCCATGAGCTGCGCCGTGCTGCCCGGCACCTGGTACATGGTGTGGCGCACGATCTCGCGCATCAGGCGCACGAAAGGCAGGTTGATCGAGGCCTGCAGCGCCTCGCGCAGCGTGGGCTCGCGCGCGTCGTCGCTGCGGTTGAAATTACCGAAGGTATGCACCCCGCCGCCGGTGAAGAAATTCTCGGCCGGGCTGGCGGAGAAGCGCCGTTCGAGCGCAGCCTCGAGCATTGCCGGCAGGCTGCGGTCGCTGGCGGTGGCGAGATGATCGATCGCCCAGCGCGTGAGGTTGTCCTGGCGCGCAACCTCGACCTGGCGCAGCGCCGGCACGTCGAGTTCGGCCAGGCGGCCGTGCAGCTCGGCGACGATCTCGAGGTAGGTCGTCAACACGCGCAGCTTGGCGGTGGAGCCGAGTTCGAGCTTGCTGCCCTCGTTGATGTCGAGCGGCTGGTCGGTGGTGTCGGTCTGCACCCGCACGCGGTTGCCGCCGGGGGTGCGCTCGACCAGCGTGAAGCTGTAGCGCACCGCGCCGAGCGTGGCCGGATTGAGCATGCGGTCGCCGATCAGGCCCTGGCTGCGGGCGAAGTCGACATCCGACAGCCGGTTGAGATAAGCGCCGACCGCCTGCTGCAGGCCGCCGTGCAGCGTGGTGTCGACCTCAGCGTCGAGACGGTCGAGGCTGTACAGCGAGGTGCCGAGCATGCCGGCCAGGCGCGCGCGCACCGCGGTCGTGCCCTTGCCGGGGTTCGCCGGCAGCACCGCGGGGTTGGCGACCAGGTCGCGGAACAGCAGCGGCTGCGACAACGCGGCGTCGCGCATCGCCGCGCTGATGCTGCCGGCCTCGGTCAGCAGGCGCAGGTATGCGTCGGTGGTGCGCGTCAGCTCCTCGCGGCCGCGCGCCAGGTACCAGGACGGTCGGCGGTGGGCGATCATCAGCGCCACCACCTGACGCAGCGCCAGGCCCTGCGCCTTCAGCGTGTCGCCCTCGCCGTCGGGCGCCGACAGCAGTTCATTGACGCGATCGAAATCCGCGCCGAACCACACCCACAGGCCGTCGCCCAGGCCGTTGACCTCGCCATGGCCAGGCGCGGCCGACAGCGGCACGGTGTTCAGGTAGTCGAGCACCAGATTGCGGCGCACCGGCAGGGTCTGCTCGCCCTCGCGGTAGGCGCGCACGCTGGCCGACACCATCTGGCGCAGCTTCTCGCGGGCGTCGTAGGTGATGCCGTCGGGCGAGTGGCGGTATTTCTCGATCTGCGTCGCCAGCGTGCTGCCGCCGGGGGCGTCGAGGTCTTCCTTGACCATGCGCCCGACCTGGGCCGCGGCAGCGCGCGCGAAGCGCACCCAGTCGACGGCCGGGTTCAGCGTCGGCCGGCTCTCGTCGAGCAGGTCGCGATTCTCGATGAAGAGCAGCGCCTGCGCCACCACCGGCGGCACGGCAGCGAAGTCGGCGTAGCCGCGGTAGGGATAGCGGAAGTCGTAGAGCGGCCCGGCACGGCAGTCGAGCACGTCGAGCCCGGTGCGGGTCTTCTCGCGATAGGGCGGAAACAGGCCGCGGTCGACGTAGTCGAGAAGGTCGGGACTGAAGCGGGTCTGTGCGGTGAGTTCAAAACCACGCGCCTCGAGCCGCTCGATGAAGCGCGGCAGCTCGGTGTAGCCCAGGCGCTGGTCGAAGGGGCCGTGCTGCGGGTAGCGCACCGCGTCGCTGCGGCCGGCGACGCGTTCGTAGTCGAGTTTGGCGGCGAAGCGCGAGATCTCGCGCGCCTGCAGGCGCGAGGTCTGCAGCTCGTGCGCGAGCAGCAGGCCGCCCGCCACCAGCGCGACCAGCACGAGGATGAGGATCAGCGCGCCGAACAGCCGGAAAGGGCGAAAGCGGCGCCGGGGCGCCGCCGCTTGCAGCGCGGGTTGCGGGGTCGGGACGTCGGAACTCACGGGCGGGCGAATCGATATTGCATTGCATCAATTATCCGCATTCCCGCGCGGAAAAATGACACTGTTACAGATCCGCCACCGTATGCCGGCACCCTCCCCGGCGGCCTGCTGTCAGCCGCGATGCACTGCCAGGCCTGCAAACGACTGCGCGACCGGCATCAGCTCGATGGTGTTGATGTTGACGTGGGCCGGGCGGGTCGCGATCCAGTAGATCGAGTCGGCGATGTCCTCGGCCGTCAGCGGCTGCACGTTGGCGTAGACCTGGGCGGCCTTGTCGTCGTCGCCATGGAATCGCACGTTGGAGAACTCGGTACCGCCGCACAGGCCCGGCTCGATATCGGTGACGCGGATGGCGGTGCCGAGCAGGTCGGCGCGCAGGTTGAGGCTGAACTGGCGCACGAAGGCCTTGGTTGCACCATACACGTTGCCGCCGGCGTAGGGCCAGCGGCCGGCGATGGAGCCGAGGTTGAAGACGTGGCCGCGGTTGCGCTCGACCATGCCGGGCAGGAAGGCGCGCGTCACCTGCACGAGGCCGGTGCAGTTGGTGTCGATCATGGTTTGCCAGTCGTCCAGCGAAGCCTTGTGGGCAGGCTCAAGGCCAAGCGCAAGCCCGGCGTTGTTCACCAGCACATCGATGGCGGCGAAGTCGGCAGGCAGGGACGCGGGCGCGGCGGCGACGGCGTCGGCATCACGCACATCGAGCTCGAGCGGCAGCAGTGCGTCGCCGAGTTCGGCCGCGAGCGCGTCCAGCCGGTCCTTGCGGCGCGCGGTGGCGACGACACGATGGCCGCCCTTGACGAAGCTGCGGGCGATGGCGGCACCAAAGCCGGCGGAAGCGCCGGTAACGAAGACGATCATGAGCGAGTTTCCTGAATGATGGGTTGAAGCGGGACGCACCAGCGTCACGAAGGCGCGACACGGCGCACGGCCGGACGATGGTAGCGGAGCCGGGCGCAGGCTCCAATCCGCAATCGCCCCGGCGCCGGGCCTTTCAGTACGCGCTATCGACGAGGTTGGTCGGCCGACCGGCGACGAAGTTCTCGATGTTGTCGATCAGCTGGTCGGCCAGCGTCTGCTGCGCCTCGTCCGAGGCCCAGGCCACGTGCGGAGTCAGGATGACGTTGGGGCGCGCGGCGATGCGCATCATCGGGCTGTCGGCCGCGGGCGGCTCGCCGTCGGCGACGTCGAAACCGGCGCCGGCGATGAGTCCTTCGTCCAGCGCCTGCACCAGCGCGGCCTCGTCCACCAGGCCGCCGCGCCCGGTGTTGATGATGAGCGGACGCCGCGTCATGGCGCGGAACTCGGGCATCGCGATCATGCCGCGGGTCTGCGGCGTAAGCGGGCAATGCAGGGTGATGATGTCGCTGGTCGCCAGCATCTCGTCCCAGGGCGTGTAGAGGCGGCCGGCGCCGGTCTTGCCCTTGCGTGCGGCGAACAGCGGCACCATGCCGAAGGCGCGCGCGATGTCGGCCACGCGCTGGCCCAGCACGCCCTCGCCGATGATGCCCAGACGCGCGCCACGCAGGTCGTGGATTGCGTGGTTGAAGAAGCAGAACTGGCCCGAGCGCTGCCATTCGCCGGCCAGCACGTCGTCGCGATAGGCAACCAGGTTGCGGCGCAGCGCCAGCATCAGCGCGAAGGTGTGCTCGGGCACGGTATTGACGGCGTAGCCGCGGATGTTGGCCACCGCGATGCCGTTCTGCTGGCAGTACGCCTTGTCGACGCAGTCGGTGCCGGTGGCGGCGACTGCGACCAGACGCAGCGCGGGCAGTTGCGCCAGCACCGCGGCGGACAGCGGCACCTTGTTGGTGATGGCGATGGTGGCGCCGGCCAGGCGCTCGACGACCTGATCGGGAGCCGTCTTGTCGTGGACCACGAGTTCGTGGGCGAACGCGGGTGTGCGCAGGCGGATCTGCGGCGCGATGGTCTCGCGGTCGAGGAAGACGATCTTGTGCATCGGTATGTCTCCGGGAGGAAGGACGCGACCTCAGCCGCCCAGCGCCTGCGTCAGGTCGGCGAGCAGGTCGGCCACCGGCTCGATGCCGACCGACAGCCGCAGCAGGTCGGTGGGGCAGCGGCTGCCCGGGCCTTCGACGCTGGCGCGGTGCTCGATGAGGCTTTCGACCGAGCCAAGCGAGGTGGCACGCTTGAAGACCTGCACGCGCGCCGCCACGTCGCGGGCCCTGCCTTCGCCGTCCCTGAGCCGGATCGACAGCATGCCGCCGAAGCCGCCGTTCATCTGCGCGACGGCGGTCGCGTGCTGCGGATGCGAGGGCAGGCCCGGATACAGCACCTGCGCGATCGCCGGGTGCTGCTCGAGTTCGGTCGCGAGCTGCAGCGCATTCGCGCAGGCGGCGCGCACCCGCAGATGCAGCGTGCGCATGCCGCGGAGCAGCAGCCAGGCCTCGAAGGGGCCGAGGATGGCGCCGCCGAGGTTACGCATGACGCGGATGCGCTGCCACAGCGGCGAGTCCTCGCGCGTGACCAGGGCGCCGGCGACGACGTCGGAATGTCCGTTGAGGTACTTGGTGGCCGAATGCAGCACGATGTCCGCGCCGAGCGCCAGCGGCTGGCACAGCACCGGCGTGGCCACGGTGGAGTCGACCACCGTCATGGCGCCGTGCTGGCGCGCGAGCGCGGCCGCGGCGCGGATGTCGGTGAGTTCCCAGGTGGGGTTGGCGGGCGTCTCCACCCACAGCAGGCGGGTCGGCGCGGCGGCGAGCTGGCGCTCGACGTCGGCGATGTCGGCGTTGTCGTAGAAGGCAAGCTGGATGCGGCCATGCTCGGCGAGGTCCAGCAGCCACTTGCGCAGCGCCCAGTACATCGACTGCGGGGCGAGGACGCGGTCCCCCGGCTCCAGTGCCTGCAGCACGGCCGATGCCGCGGCGTGGCCGGAGGCGAACAACAGGGCCTGGGTGCCACCGTCGAGCTGGCGCAGCACCTCTTCCGCCTCGATGTAGGCGGGGCTGGCGTCGCGCGCATAGACCCGCCCGCCCGGATAGCTGCCATCGGCCGCGCGCTCGAAGGTGCTGGCGAGGTGAATGGGCGGGACGATGTCGCGGTAGGGCTCGGCCACGCGGCCAAGGCCATGCACGGTGAGGGTTTCGAGTGAGCTCATGCGGTTCCCCAGGGTGGCGGGCGCGTCGGCCTGCCCGGTCGATGGATTCGGAAGGACCGCCATCCTAATCCAGCGCGCCGCGAGAGGGGGTCCCCTCGGGGATCACCCCTGGGGTCGCACCAAGGGGCTGCACCCCTGCTCAGTAGTGCGGCGTCTCGTTCGGCCGCAGGTCGAACAGCAGCACCTCGGCCTGCTCGCCCCGGGCGAATTCGATCTCGCGCGCGTCGCGCAGCTTGACCGCATCGCCTGCCGCGAGACGCCGGCCGTTGATGTCGAGGGCGCCGCGCGCCACATGCACGTAGGCGAAGCGCTTGGCCGGCAAGGTGAAGCGCTGGTGTTCCGCACCGTCGAACAGGCCGGCATACACGCGGGCGTCCTGATGCACGGACAGCGAGCCCTCGGCACCGTCGGGCGAGATGATCAGGCGCAGCCGGCCGCGCTTTTCCCCGGCGTCGAAATGCTGCTGCTGGTAGCGCGGCGCCACGCCCTTGCGGTCGGGCACGATCCAGATCTGCAGGAAGTGCACCTCCTGCTCGCGCGAGCCGTTGTACTCGCTGTGGCGCACGCCGGTGCCGGCGCTCATCATCTGCACGTCGCCCGGGCGGATCACCGAGCCGGTGCCCATCGAATCCTTGTGCTCCAGCGCGCCATCGAGAACGTAGGAGAAGATCTCCATGTCGCGGTGACCGTGGGTGTCGAAGCCCCGCCCCGGACGCACCCGGTCCTCGTTGATCACCAGCAGGTCCGAGAATCCCAGGTGTTGCGGGTCGTAGTAGCTGCCGAAGGAAAAGCTGTGCTGCGAATGCAGCCAGCCGAAGTTTGCGAGGCCGCGCGCGGCGGCGGGTCGGAGTTCCATGACGTCCTGGTCCTGTCGTTGGCGCGGGCGCCGGCGGGGCCGCCACCGGACGGCGCCCGCCGCGCATTGCCGCCTTATTGCTTGATCGCTTCGAGCGAGACGGTGATCGTCACCTCGTCACCCACGTTGGGCGCGTACTTGCCGGCGTTGAACTCGCTGCGCTTGATCACGGTGCTGGCGTTGGCACCGATGGCGTCCTTCTTCAGCATCGGGTGCGGCATGGTGGTGAAGTGGGTCACCTTCAGCGTCACCGGCTTGGTCACGCCCTTGATCGTCAGCTCGCCGTCGATGCTCGCCGGCTTGTCGCCGTCAAACGTGACCTTGGTCGACTTGAAGGTGGCGGTCGGGTACTTGGCGGTGTCGAGGAAGTCCTCGCCCTGGATGTGCTCGTTGAAGGTGGCATAGCCGGTGTTGACCGAGGTCATGTCGATGGTGATGTCGACCGCGCCGGTCCTGGCCGCCTTGTCCAGCGTGACGGTGCCGGTGGTCTTCTCGAACTTCGAGACCTGGGTCGACAGGCCGAAGTGGCTGTACGAGAAGCTCGGGAAGGTGTGGGTGGGGTCGATGCCGTAGGTCTCGGGCGCGGCGAACGCGGAGTTGGCGGCGGCCGAGATGATCAGGGCGGCGGAAAGCTTGGCGATACGGTTCATGTTGAGGTCCTCTCAGGGTTGGGGGTCTTGAACAGGGGTGGGGTTGCGAGCGATGCCGCGGCTTATTTCGCCGCGGCGGTGATGCGGAACTTGATCACGACGTCGTTGGCGACGACGTCGAAGGCCTTCCAGGCGCCTTCGCCGACCGAGAAGTCGCCGCGCTTGATCGTCAGGCTGCCTTCGAACACGCCGGCCTTGCCCTGCTCGGCGAAGGTGGCGGGGACGACGACGTCCCGGGTCGTGCCCTTGATCGTCAGCTTGCCGGCGACCTCGTACTTGTTGCCGCCGAGCGCCTTGACGCCAGTGGATTCGAAGCGCGCGGTGGGGAAGTCCTTGGTGTTGAACCAGGTCTTGCGCGCCGCCTCCTCGTCGCCCTCCTCGCTGCCGGTGTCGATACTGGCGAGTTCGACCTCGATGGTGGCCGAGGCCGCCTGCGGGGCGGCCGGGTCGAAGCGAAGTTGGCTCGAGAACTTCCTGAAGGCGCCATCCATCGACACGCCCATCTGCTGGTAGCCGAAGGCGATGCGGCTCTGGTCGGCCTGGACCTGGCTGTATTCGACGGCGTGGGCGGATGCGGCGATAGCGAAGGTGGAGAACAGCGCGAGGGCAATGCGTTTCATGGTTTCAGTCCTTGGCAATGCGGAAGGGGTTCAGTCGGCGCGGCCCGGCAGCATGCGGGTGAGCACGTCGTCCTTGTCGAAGAAGTGGTGCTTGAGCGCGGCGCCGACGTGGCCGAGCAGCACGGCGATCAGCACGAAGTTCAGCACCACGTGCACCGTCTGCAGCAGGTCGCCGAGCGCCTTGTCCTTGGCGAGCAGGTCGGGGATCGGCAGCACGCCGAACCACACGGTCTGGAAGCCCTTGGCCGAACTCATCAGCCAGCCGGTGAGCGGGATGGCGAACATCAGCACGTACAGCAGGTGGTGACCGGCGTGGGCGGCGATGCGTTCGATCGGCGCCATGTGCTGCGGCAGCGCCGGCGGGCGGTGAGTGATGCGCCAGGCGAGGCGCACGACGACGAGCACGAACACGGTGACGCCCACCCACTTGTGCCACGAATAGATCTGCAGCTTGGTGGGCGAGAGATCCAGCCCGGTCATGTAGAAACCCAGACCGAGCATGCCGAAGATGAGCACGGCGATAAGCCAGTGCAGGGTCTTGGCGGTGGCGGTGTAACGGGTGTTCACGGGGGTGTTCATGATCGGACGTCCTTTGACGATCGGCCCGGACCGCGGTCCGTGCAATTGCGATGACTGAACTTTAGGCGCTGGCGGCGTCGCGAAATAGGCGACAATCGAAAAATCAAAATTGCCCGGAGAGCAACAATGAACCGGCTCGATGCGATGAACCTCTTCGTGCGGGTGGCGGACCTCGGCAGCTTCGCCGCGGTCGCCAACCAGCTTGGCGTGGCACGCTCGGTGGTCACGCGCCAGATCGCGGCGCTGGAGGAGCACCTGGGGGTCAAGCTGATGGTGCGCACCACCCGCCGGCTGACCCTGACCAGCGCGGGCTCGAGCTACCTGGACAAGTGCCGCACCATCCTCGACCTGGTGGAGAGCGCCGAGGCCGACGTGATGGAGGCGCGCCTGACGCCACGCGGCAACCTGCGCATCAGCCTGCCGCTGAGCTACGGCCTGAAGCGGATCGCGCCGCTGCTGCCCGCATTCCTGAAGACCTATCCCGAAATCAGCCTAGCCCTCGACTTCACCGACCGCCACATCAACCTCATCGACGAGGGCGTGGACCTGTCGATCCGCATCGCGCCGCGTCTCGACCCCGGCGACGTGGCGCGCAAGCTGGGCGAAAGCCGGCTCATCGCCGTCGCCTCGCCCGACTACCTGGCACGGCACGGCCGACCCGCGCATCCGTCGGAACTGACCGCGCACGCCTGCCTGGGCTACTCGGCCAAGACGCAGAACCGCCCGCTCGCCTTCCTCATCGAGGGCAAGATGGAGAACATTCACGTGCCCTTCCGCCTGCAGGCCAACAACGGCGACGCCCTGATGGAAGCAGCCGCGCAGGGCCTGGGCATCACCGTGCAGCCGGACTTCATCGCCAACGCCTACCTCGCGAGCGGTGCGGTGGAGCCGATCCTGGAAGGCTTCGCACCGCCGCCGCTCGGCATCCACGCGATGCTGCCGAGCAACCGCTACCTGCCGCACCGGGTGCGCGTGCTGATCGATTTCCTCGCCAAGGGACTTGCCGCGCCGACATAGGGCGCACCTGAATAAGCAATCCGTTTTTTCTTCGTTCAGGTTATGAGGCGGGACGGATAGATTTTCTCCATCGCAATCACCCCTGACGGAGAAAATCATGAAGTTCAGCCCCATCCGCCGCAGCCTGCTCGCGCTTGTCCTCGCCCCGGCCCTGGCAGCCGGTTTCGTTGGCAGCGCGCTGGCGCAGACCACCCTGCTCAACGTCTCCTACGACCCCACGCGCGAGCTCTATCAGGAATTCAACCCCCAGTTCGCCAAGCACTGGAAGAGCCAGACCGGCGAAGACGTCACCATCAAGCAATCGCACGGCGGCGCCGGCAAGCAGGCGCGTGCGGTGATCGACGGACTCGAGGCCGACGTCGTCACGCTGGCGCTGGCCTACGACATCGACGCCATCGCCGAGCAGACCGGCAAGATCCCGGCCGACTGGCAGAAGCGCCTGGCGCACAACAGCGCGCCCTACACCTCGACCATCGTCTTCCTGGTGCGCAAGGGCAACCCCAAGGGCATCAAGGACTGGGGCGACCTGGTGAAGCCGGGTGTCGAGGTCATCACCCCCAACCCGAAGACTTCCGGCGGCGCACGCTGGAACTACCTCGCCGCCTGGGGCTACGCGCTGAAGCAGCCGGGCGGCAACGAGCAGACGGCGCAGGCCTTCGTCACCCAACTGCTCAAGCACGTGCCGGTGCTCGATTCCGGCGCCCGCGGTTCCACCAATACCTTCGTGCAGCGCGGCATCGGCGACGTGCTGCTGGCGTGGGAAAACGAGGCTTTCCTGTCGATCAACGAGCTCGGCCCGGACAAGTTCGAGATCGTCGTGCCGTCGATCTCGATCCTCGCCGAACCGCCGGTCACGGTCGTGGACGGCGTGGCGAAGAAGCGCGGCACCGAAAAGGTCGCCCAGGCCTACCTCGAGTACCTGTACTCGCCGGTCGGCCAGAAGCTCGCCGCCAAGCACTACTACCGCCCGGTCAAGCCCGAGCACGCCGACCCGGCCGATGTCGCGCGCTTTCCGAAGGTGGACCTGATCACCATCGAAGACCTCGGCGGCTGGCAGGCGGTGCAGAAGAAGCACTTCGCCGACGGCGGCGTGTTCGACCAGATCTACGCCAGCAAATAAGGAACGACTAAGAACGTCCAGCGAGGAGCCCAGTCGCGCTCTGCTGCCAGACATGCCGATAGACCAAGTTCGCCGCGGCGCGCTTGTCGTCCTCGGTATAGGGCGGATCGGGTAGCGCCTGATAGACGTGGTCGAGGATGAAGACCTCGACCTCGGCCTGGGTCTGCTCCTTCTCGGTCCACTGCGCCAGCGGGGCAATCAGCTTCTGCACTTCCGCCAGCAGCGTGCTGCTCTCCTGCTTGACCTGCTCGAGCGCCGCACCGCTGAGCGACTCGCGACTCAGCAGGTCGAACACCGCCAGTTGATCTTCGGTCAGTCCGAGCCTGACCGCCCGCATCTGCTCTTCGTCCAGGCTGGCGTTCAGTGCGGCCATGCGCGCGAAGGTCTCCTCGACCGTGGCGCGGTCCTTGTCGGCGTTGTAGGCGGCGATGATCTCCTGGTACTTCTTCTCGAAGTTCATGCGCAGCGGGTTGGCGGCGAGCATCTGCGCCAGCTTGGCCTCGACGATCTGGCGGATGTCCTCGACCGCGGTCGCCTTGCGCCTGACCTTGCGTGCGAACTCCTCGCGCAGCCTGTCGATGTCGATGTGCGACAGGTCGACCGTCAAGCCGCTCGCCTGGTCCGCACCCGGCGCATGCGTGGCAATCGCCTGATTGACGATGCGGTGCAACACCCTCAGCAGGGCACTTACATCGGCGGTATCGCGGCGTTCGGTCAGCTTCTTGTAGATCGCTTCGATGTTGTCGTGGCGCTCGGCATACAGCAGCGCGCTCGGCTCGGCGAGCAGCGCCTTGAAGCGATTGAACACGAGCCGCGCCAGGATCTCGTAGCGACGCTTGGTCTCGTCGGAGGTGTAGATCGCCTCGACCGCATCGGCCAGCGCCTCGATGCGGTCGAAGCCCATCGCACCGTCCAGGCGCACAGGGTCGAAACCCAGGCCGGCGAGATGTGCTTCGGTCGCCTCGATTGCCTCGTGCAGCGCCGCCACGCGCTCTTCCAGCGGCGCGACGATCTCGTCGTTGCCTTTGCCGTCGCCCAGCGCGTACTGGACCAGCGCCTCGCGCAGGCTCTTCAGCATGCCGTTGTAATCGACGATCAGGCCAAAGTCCTTACCGGGGTAGCGCCGGTTCGCGCGCGCGATCGCCTGCATCAGGTTGTGGGCGCGCATCGGCTTGTCGAGGTAGAGCGTGGACAGGCATTCGACGTCGAAGCCGGTCAGCCACATCGCACACACGATCGCCACGCGGAAGGGATGCGCCGGGTTCTTGAACGCGGTCTCGACGGCAACACGCTTGCCGTCCGCAGTCTCGAAGCCCTGCTTCATGCGCGCCCGGTGCGGGATGATGTCGAAGCTCCAGGCCTTGAACGCAGCGATTTCGCCCTGGCCCTCGCTGACGATCAGGCCGACGATGGTCTCGTCCAGCCACGCTGCCTTCGCCCGCAGGCGGTCGCGCTGGGCGTGCAGACGCTGTCGGGTCTCGTCGTCGATCGCCGCCGCGATCTCGGCCAGCTTGTGTTCGGCTTCGGCGCGTACCGCCACCGCCTTCGCCTTCCACAACGGCTCAACCAGCATCAGCATGCGCGCGCAGGTGATCTTGTCCATGCACACCAGCATCGCCTTGCCGGACTCCCAGCGCGTGCTGCAGTGCTCGACGAAATCGGCCGCGATGCGTGCGAGCCGTTCGTCGGCGGTGACGACTTCGTAGTCCTTGCCGAGCAGTTTTTCCAGCAGCGCGGTCTGGTCGCCGTCGAGCTCGGCCGCCTCCACCGCTTCGGCGATACGTTCGTTCAGGTCCAGCCGCGCCAGCCCAAGCTTCTCGCCACGGTTCTCGTAGACCAGCTTCACCGTCGCGCCGTCTTCCTCGCTGCGCTTGAAGTCGTAGCGCGACACGTAGTCGCCGAAGATGCGCCGTGTCAGCTCGTCGTGCTTGAACAGCGGCGTGCCGGTAAAGCCGATGAAGGCCGCATTCGGTAGCGCCAGCCGCATGTTGCGCGCCAGCTTGCCGGCCTGGCTGCGGTGCGCCTCGTCCGAAATCACAATGATGTCGTCGCGTTCGCTGTAGGGCTTGTCCACGCGAACGTCCTGATTGAACTTGTGGATCAGGCTGAACACGTAGCGATGGTTCTGCTGCAGCAGTTGCTCCAGCTCCTTGCCCGAGCCGGCGCGCGGCGTGGCACCGTCGGCCACGCCGCAGCCGACGAAGGTCTTGTAGATCTGGTCGTCGAGTTCGTCGCGGTCGGTCATCAGCACGAAGGTGAAGTTGCCTTCCACCGTGCGGCGCACCTTCTCGGCAAAGAAAGCCATCGAGTACGACTTGCCGCTGCCCTGGGTATGCCACACCACGCCCAGCCGGCCGAGATCGGGATGCACGCGCTCGACGACCTGTATCTCGCGTCCAGTGCGCTCCGACAGGTCTCCGAGCCGGTACCCTGCCCCCGGCTCCGCAGCCAGGCGCGGCAACTCGGCAGTGTCGTTGGCGCTTTCCGGCTTCTTCAAACCGGGCAATTCGACCAGTCGATGGCGCAGCCGCTCGGCCGGCGGGTACTGGCGCTTGAGCGCCTCCTGCCGGCGCACCGCTTCCACCGCCTGATTCACCCCCAGCCACTGGTGGTTGCGCGCCACCACCTTGCGCACTGTGCCCGCCTTGCTCGCATCGAACAGGATGAAGTTTTCGACGATGTCGAGCAGGCGATCCTTGGCGAGCATGCCGTCGAGCAGCACCTTCGCCGCCAGGCTGCCCGTGTCGCGCTCGTCGAGCCGCTTCCACTCGCCGTAGTGTTCCCACGCACTGGTGACTGAACCATAGCGGGCGTTGTGCCCGTTGCTGACGATCACGAAGGCGTTGTGGTGGAAGGCATGGGCGATGACGTTTTCGTCGAGGTAGTCGCGCAGGTTGCCGTCAAACCCGGCGCGGATGTTCCTGTAGACCGCCTTCAGCTCGATGAACACCAGCGGCAGCCCATTGACGAAGCAGACGAGGTCGGCACGGCGGTTGTAGTTGGGCGTGCGCAGCCCGGTGATGACGAGTTCGCGCACCGCCAGGAAGCGGTTGTTCGCCGGCTTGCGGAAGTCGATCACCTTCGCCTGTGCATGGCGCAGCGCCCCCTGCGCGTCGCGATAGCTCACCGGCACACCGTCGCGGATCAGTGCGTAGAAGGCCTGGTTGTGCTGCAGCAGCGAGCGCGAATAGTCGTGGTGGGTCAAGCTGCCCACCGCCTCCTCGATCGCCGCATCCGGCAGGTCCGGATTGAGCCTCACCAGTGCTGCGCGCAGATCCCGCGCGAGTACTACCTCGCGCGTACTCATACGCCCCAGGGTGCCATCCGCGCCGAAGGTCTCACGGTTCCACGCGTAGACACTGTCCCAACCGAGCAACTGCTCGAGGTGCTCGGCGAAGGTCGCCTGGACCAGCCGGTCTTCGCTGTTGATGTCGGTATAGGCCATGGAGGCTATTGGTTCATTGATGAAGGTAGCTTTGGCTCATTCCCGATAAGCGACGAAGATTAACATCTCTTTAAAATCAAATAACTACCGACTTCAAGCATACTCATTTGGCCCAGATCAAAAGGACAGCAAGCTCGATTCGACACCAATTGAGCCAAACCCGCGTCCATCACCCCGGCTCCGCGAGGCGGTAGCGCGCACCGTTCAGTTTCCCGTCCATCACGACGACCGCGCGTATCACCAACTCCCCGAGCGCTCGCTTGAGTTGAGACCGGCCCACTTCCGGACCAATGCGCTTACTGATTTCTCCGATCTTCGAGCCCGGATACCTGCGCAGATCCTCCCGGATCAGTTCGGACAGGCGATGGGGTTCGATACGTCGCAGCGTGGTCGGCATCTGCAGATCCACGCCGCGAAGCAGTTCAGGATCGACAAAATAGCGCGTCCCTCGGGTGCGCCCGGTCGTCTGCACGAGATTCAAGGCCAGCAGGCGTCCCAACCACATCCCAAGCTCTTCCGCCCCTTCCGTCTCCAACCGAGCGCCAAGTTCGCGTGCCGTCATACCCTCGCTCTGCGCCAGCACACCGAGCGTGATGCGCTCGCGTTGCGTCAGCTGGAAGCGCGTGTCGGCCTCGCTCAACAGACGCATCACTTCCGGCCGGGCGATGCGGCGCTGGATCGTCACCTTCACCCAGTCGGCCCCCTCCTCGGGCACGGGCGCCGGACGGCCCTGCGACAGCAGGCGGTCGTAGATCAGGTCGAAGCCGCTGCCTTCGCGCTCCATCAGCCCCAGGTCGTGGAACACCCGCGCCAGCGCATCGTTGCGCCGCCGGCTGGCGTGCAGGATGTTGCGCGGTGTCACGCCGAGCGGCAGACGGCCCGGGTTCACCACCTCCAGGCGGTCGGGGTGCAGATTGAGGTAGATATCGCCCTGCTGGGTGTAGGGACGGTGCACCAGCGCATTGACCAGCAGCTCGCGCACCACCTTCTCGTCGTAGGCCGGCACGCTGCGACGGTACAGGCCCTCGGCCACCTCGTAGCTCTCGCGGAAATCGGGCAGCTCGCGCCAGATCGTGTCCACCAACTCGATCGGCGACAGCGCGCAGTCGTCCCACACCCACTTGTTGATCTTCTGCCCTTGCTCGTCGTACTTGATCGCCTGCACCAGCGGCGCGGTGCCCAGGGCGCGACGGTCGGCGGTGGCGCCGATCAACAGCACGCCGAGGCGCGTCAGCGTACCGCCCTTGAGCACCTCGCCGGCGAGGCCGTAGTGGGTCAGCAGCTCCTGCTCGCCTTTTTCCTTCACCGAATCCTTCACCCGGTCGGAGGCGCGAATGCCCTGCACGAAGGCGGCGAGCTTGTGCGGATCGGCCGCGCTACGCGGCACGCCGCTGTCCATTGCCTCCCACGGGCGCCCCGGGCGCTCGTTGGCCAGGCGCAGCACGTCGTCGCCGAGCACCGGCTGGCAGGTGTCGCCCACGCGCAGGAAATAGCGCCCGTCCCGCGTCGACGCCACGTTGGGCGAGCGGTCGATCAGCAGCTCGATGAATTCGCCGCCGTTGGCCGCGCGCCGCAGGACAGGCAGCGCCTGCACATTCACCGTCAGCTCGCCAATGCGCTTGCGCAGGCGGTCGAGCAGCTCGGGCGGCACCATCTGCCCGGCGGGCGGAAAGGCCTCGCCATCCTCGATGCCGATCAGCAAACGCCCGCCGGCGCCGTTAGCGAAGCACACGCAGTCCTTGGCCAGCGCGTCCCAGTCCACGGTGCGGCCGGTGACGGTGCGCAGGGACTTCAGGTCGGTATGCTGGTCTTCATGCGTCATACGGTGATTTCTCCGCTCATCAGGCGGGGCAGCAGCAGATCGCGGGCGGCGCGGAGTTTCTGGTTCTGATCGTCGAGCACCTCGACCATGTCACGCGGCCCCTCGACCAGTTCAGCATAACTGTCTTGAAGCTTACGCGGCGCGACGAGCAAGGGCACGCTCTTCAGCGCACCGGCGCTCAGATTGGGCATCGTCGACCCCTTCGCCCGGTTCACAATGATTCCAGCGGTTTCCGGCGCACCGAGCGTGTCGAACAGATAGAGCGGGTTGATCGCGGCCGGATCAGGTCGCAGCCTCAAGCAGCCCGTGCCGCAGAACCAGCCGCTCTGCCGTTTGCCGATGTAGGCGCGGCGGCCGATGTCGCCGCGCCGCCCGTACACCGTGTCGCCCGGTTGCATGCGATGGCGCCCGAGCTTGTCCGCAAGTTCTTCAGGAATGCGGGCAATCGAAGCGCCCGAGATGCGAAAACCCACGAGATCCTTGGGCATGACGACGGGAACGCCGTCCTGGCTGTAGTCGGACTGGTGCAACTGGCTGCCGAACGGCCCCGTCTGAATGCCGTCGTCACGGCTACAGACGGACTCGAGGGTCCTGTGCTCCCAGCCCTCCGGCACGCCATCGACGATGCGCGTGTGCTTGTGCCCCGGAAAGCGCAGATGCACGAACCACTCGCGGTAGAGCAGCCGCGCCGACTCTTCCAGCAAGGCCATGCGGCGGCGGTTGTTTTCGATAAGGTCGTCGTAGGAAGACAGTGTTTCCGCGATGCGGCGTTGATGTTCAAGCGGGGGAAACGAGACCTCAACCATTGCCAGCTTTTCACGGGGAAGGTGCTTGATCGTCGAGCCAGTGAATAGGGACGCGAAACCGCCTTGGCTTCCCTTATGAAGAAACGCATAGAACAAGTAGCGGTGATCAAGGCAATCATGCGGACGAATGCGATGAAGAGCCTTCTGGATCATCATGCCCGGCACCGCGTCATTCCAAATGGCACACCGTCCAGGTTCGCCACCTTCGCACATGACAATGTCGCCTTGCCGTAGCCCGAAGCGCTCCAGTTCATGTTCTTCGAACCGCATTTCACGCAGGTCCTGAAGGTCAAACTCCCCCCAACGCACATTGACATTCGCAAGGTAGGGGCGAGGCTCCCCCTTGTTCTTCTTGTCATCCAGCATCTTTCCGAGACTGAAGTCGGCCACCTCCGCCAGTTGCTTCGTCGTCCAGTTCATACCCCCAACCCCTCGAAGTTCTCCTGAATCCTCGCCGCCAGCTCCACCGCCTCGCGGTTCAGGTCCGCCAGCTCGACGTGGATGTCGCGCAGCGACTGTTCGAAATCGAAGTCCTCGTCCACTTCGGCCGGCGCGACGCCGACGTAGCGGCCGGGGGTGAGGCTCCAGTCGGCGGCCTCGATGTCGGCGCGACCGACGACCTTGCACAGGCCGGGCACGTCGCGCAGCTTGCCCTCGGGGAAACGTTCGATCAGCCACGCGGCGGCGCGCTGGAAGTGGCGCACCTGCTTCAGGCGCTCGACCGCGGCGTGGCGCGCGGCGTCGGCAGCCTTGCGCGCCTTGCTGATGTCGCGGCTGCTCCACGCCTCGCTGTCGCGCGCGGCGAATTCCTTCTCGCACAGGTCGATGGTGCGCGCGACGACCTTGAAGGCGTGGTCGAGCGCGGCGATCAGGCTGCGGCTCTGCTCAGCGAAGGGCTGCAGGATGTGGGCGTGGAAATCCACCACACCGGCAATGCCTGCCGGGGCTGCGTTCCAGTGCTTCCGCGTGGCGTCGGTCGCCAGGCGGAAAGCCTCGATCGGGCCGCTCGGGTCGTTGGCGCTGTCGTGGAACTCGGCCAGCGCGGCATCGTGCGGGGTGCCGTCGCCCAGGGTGGCGACGAAGGGTGAAACGTGTTGGCGCAGCTCGACCCACGCGCGGCGGAAATCGTCCAGCGGCTCGCAAGGGGTTTCGCCACTCAGTTCGCCACTCTCGTCGAGGAAGCTTGTATGGGCGGCTGCGATCGCGCGGTCGACGTGACGGCCGAGCAGGTCGACGAAGCGCGCGTGCTGGCCGCGGTAGAGCCAGACGATGGCGGCGAGGTTGGCCTGCTGCTCGGGGCTGAAGTCGTAGATCTTGCGCGTGACCTTGCGGTAGATGTTGCGCGCATCGAGCATCAGCACCTGGTCCTGGCGCTCGGCCGGCTTGGCGCGGTCGAAGTGCCACAACTCGCAGGGCACCGTGCGGGTGTAGAAGAAGTTGGAGCGGATCGCGATCATCACGTCCACATCGCCGGTCTCGACCAGCTTGCGGCGCACTTCCTTCTCGCCATGGCCGGCGCTGCTGGCCTGCGAGGACATCACGAAGCCGGCGCGCCCGCGCTCCGACAGGTAGCTGTGGAAATAGGAGATCCACAGGTAGTTGCCGTTGGAGACGCGCTTGTCCTTGTTCACGCCGGGCAGGCCGAAGGGCAGGCGGCGGTCGTCCTTGACCCGCTCGGCATCGACCATGTCGACGTTGAACGGCGGGTTGGCCATGACGAAGTCGCAGTTGCCCCACAGCGGGCGGCCGTCGGGCAGGCGGTGCGGATCGTCGTAGAAAGAGTTGGCCTCGCGGATGTCGCCCTCCAGGCCGTGCACCGCGAGGTTCATCTTGGCCAGGCGGATGGTGGTGGCGGTCTTTTCCTGGCCGTAGAAGGTGACGCGCTTCATCGTTTCCAGGCCTTCATCCTCGATGAAGTGGCTGGACTGCACGAACATGCCACCCGAGCCGCAGGCGGGGTCGAACACCACGCCATGGTCGGGCTCGATCACATTGACGAGGGTCTGCACCAGCGACGGCGGAGTGAAGAACTCGCCGTTGTCCTGCGCGCCCTGCATCGCGAACTTCATCAGGAAATATTCGTAGATGCGGCCGAAGACATCACCCGAGGCCTTGCGCAGCGCCTCGGCGTCGAAGTTGCGCAGCAGGTCTTCGAGCAGCTTGTTGTCGAAGCGGTCGTAGTCCTTGGGCAACTGGCCGGCGAGCGGCTCGAAGTCGGCCTCGATCGCGTTCATCGCATCGACCAGCGCGGCACCGAGCGGCGTTCCGGAGGGCAGACTCAGCAGGTTGTCGTAGCGGGCGGACTCCGGCAGCATCAGCGCGCGGCGCTTGATGAAGTCGCCCTTCATCAGCGGCCGCCTGGGCATGCGGCCGGCGGCCTGGTCGGCCTCGATCGCCTGCAGCGCGGCGTCGAAGCGGTTGGTGGCGTGGCGCAGGAAGATCACGCCCAGCACCGGCATGCAGTACTCGCTGCTGGTCAGCTTGGAGTTGGCGCGCAACTGGTCGGCGGCTTCCCAGAGACTGTCTTCAATTCGGGAAATGTCGTGGAAAGCGTTGGCGGTCATTGATTCGGGTTCAAGGCAGTGAAGCGTAAGGAACGACGAGCAGGGCAAATCCAGCGGCACCGACGGGCTACATCGGTCGCTGTCGAGATCAGTGCTACTTCCGGCGGGTCTTCCAGCGCGAGATCGACACCAGGATGGCGCCACCCAGCAGCATGCCGACCGTCAGTCCGCCCCAGCTACTCACCGGCACCGGATTGCGCACGACGATGTAAAGCAGCCCGGCGGGCAGTGCGATGGCGAAGGCGATGTTGCCGCCGTCTCGAGTGCGCACGAGCAGCGCGCACACGGCGTAGAGCACGCGCAACAGCACGACCAGCAGCAAGGCCAGCACGAGGCTTCCAATGAAATCACCCACCCTTTCGTCTCCGCGATAGCGGCAGACATTGTAGTCGCGGCACGCACACAGCCGTGCGGCAGTGCGGGCACTCAGGACAGGCGGCGCCTGCTTTAGCAGAGAATCGCATAAGCAACGCATTTTTTATTGCTTTTGTGTCGTTCTCGCCGGACCTAGACTCGATCGCATTCCCGAGTACAGGTCTTCATCATGGCTACCGCCGCCCCCTCGCTTCCTCTCCGCCCCATTTCTTCTGCCGCCCCGCCCTTTCGCGTGCTGCCGGGCTTCAACCTGACGCTTGGCTACACCCTCGGCTACCTGTCGCTGATCGTGCTGATTCCACTCGCGGCGGTGTTCCTGAAGACCGCCCAGCTGACCTTCGCCGAGTTCTGGGATGTCGTCAGCGCGCCGCGGGTGGTGGCGTCGTACAAGCTGTCCTTCGGCATGTCGCTGCTCGCCGCCGCCATCAACGCGGTGTTCGGGCTGATGCTGGCATGGGCGCTGGTGCGCTACTCCTTCCCTGGCAAGAAGCTGATCGACGCCCTGGTCGACCTGCCCTTCGCCCTGCCCACCGCGGTGGCCGGCATCTCGCTGACCGCGCTGTACGCCAAGAACGGCTGGCTCGGCCAGTTCCTCGAGCCGCTCGGCATCCAGGTGGCATTCAAGCCGCTCGGCGTGCTGGTGGCGCTGGTCTTCATCGGCCTGCCCTTCGTGGTGCGCACAGTGCAGCCCATCCTGGAAGACCTCGACACCGAGCTGGAAGAGGCCGCCACCAGCCTGGGCGCGCAGCGCTGGCAGACCTTCCGCCACGTGATCCTGCCCATCGTGTTCCCGGCGCTGCTAACCGGCTTCGCGCTCGCCTTCGCCCGTGCGGTGGGCGAATACGGCTCGGTCATCTTCATCGCCGGCAACATCCCCATGGTGTCGGAGATCACGCCGCTGATGATCATCACCAAGCTCGAGCAGTACGACTACACCGGCGCCACGGCGATCGCGACCGTGATGCTGATCCTGTCCTTCACCCTGCTGCTGGCCGTCAACGGCCTGCAGGCATGGACCGCCAAACGCACCGGGAGGGACCGCTGACATGGCCGGCGCCACCACACTCCGCCTGGGCGCTGCCCAAGCCATCGGCCAGACGCGCTTCGAGGCCCGCGCGGCGACGCGCGAGACGCCGCTGGTCAAATGGCTGATCCTGGGCACGGCCCTCGCCTTTTTCGCCGTCTTCCTGCTGATGCCGCTGATCGCGGTGTTCGTCGAGGCGCTGCGCAAGGGCTGGGAAACCTACGTCACCGCGCTGGTCGATCCCGACGCGCTGTCGGCGCTGCGCCTGACCCTGCTCGCGGCGGCGATCGCGCTGCCGCTGAACCTGGTGTTCGGCGTGTGCGCGGCGTGGGCGATCGCCAAGTTCGAGTTCCGCGGCAAGCACTTCCTGATCACGCTGATCGACCTGCCGTTCTCGGTGTCGCCGGTAATCGCCGGCCTGATCTACGTGCTGGTGTTCGGCGCCCAGGGCTGGCTGGGACCGTGGCTGTCCGAACACGACATCAGGATCATCTTCGCCGTGCCCGGCATCGTGCTCGCCACCGTGTTCGTCACCTTTCCCTTCATCGCCCGCGAGTTGATCCCGCTGATGCAGGCGCAGGGCAAGGAAGAGGAGGAAGCGGCGATCGTGCTCGGCGCCAACGGCCTGCAGACCTTCTGGCACGTAACCCTGCCCAACATCAAGTGGGGCCTGCTGTACGGCGTGATCCTGACCAACGCCCGCGCGATGGGCGAGTTCGGCGCGGTGTCGGTGGTCTCCGGCCACATCCGCGGCCAGACCAACACGCTGCCGCTGCACGTCGAGATTCTCTACAACGAATACCAGTTCGCGGCCGCCTTCGCGGTGGCCTCGCTGCTGGCCCTGCTGGCGTTGGTGACCCTGGGCATCAAGACCTGGATCGAGCACCGTGCCGCCGCGGCCCACCGCCATTCACAGGACGAGGCATCATGAGCATCCAGGTACGCAACATCCACAAGCGCTTCGGCGCCTTCAACGCGCTCGACGACATCTCGCTCGATTTCCCCACCGGCGAACTGGTCGCCCTGCTCGGCCCCTCGGGCTGCGGCAAGACCACGCTGCTGCGCATCATCGCCGGGCTGGAACAGGCCGACGCCGGCCAGGTGCTGCTCGACGGCGAGGACGCCTCGGGCACACACGTGCGCGACCGCCAGGTCGGCTTCGTGTTCCAGCACTACGCGCTGTTCCGCCACATGACGGTGTTCGACAACGTGGCCTTCGGCATGCGCATGAAGCCGCGCGGCCAGCGCCCGTCGGAGAAGCAGATCGCGGACAAGGTGCATGAACTGCTGAACCTGGTGCAGCTCGACTGGCTGGCCGACCGCTTTCCGTCGCAGCTCTCCGGCGGCCAGCGCCAGCGCATCGCGCTCGCCCGCGCGCTGGCGGTGGAGCCGCGCGTGCTGCTGCTCGACGAGCCCTTCGGCGCGCTCGACGCCAAGGTGCGCAAGGAGCTGCGGCGCTGGCTGCGCAAGCTGCACGACGACCTGCACATCACCTCGATCTTCGTCACCCACGACCAGGAAGAAGCGCTCGAGGTGGCCGACCGCGTGGTGCTGATGAACCACGGCCATGTCGAACAGATCGGCACGCCGGAAGAGGTCTATCGCCACCCGGCGACACCGTTCGTGTATGGCTTCCTCGGGTCGGTGAACTTCTTCCATGGCCGGGTCGAAGGCGAAGGCCTGCGCGTCGGTGACGATCACCTGCAGCATGGCGTGAGCGGCCTGGGCCAGGGCGCCGAGGTCGTGGCCTTCGCCCGCCCGCACGAGCTCGACATCGTCGTCGATGGCGGCGCCGGCGAGGGCGTCGCCGCGCGGGTCAGCCGCATCCTCGCCTTCGGCGTGACGGCCCGCGTCGAGCTCGACGGTATCAACGGCGCGACCGGTCAGCACTTCGAGGTCGAACTGACGCGCGACCGCGTCGCCCAGCTCGCCCTGCACGAAGGCCAGGCGGTGCGCCTGCTACCCTCTCGCCTGAGCCTTTTCGAACAGCCACACGCCGCCCGCGCGGCGGGAGCCGCACGATGAATTTCCAGCAGTTGCGCATCATCCGCGAGACGGTGCGACGCGGTTTCAACCTCACCGAGGTCGCGAACGCCCTCTTCACCTCTCAGTCCGGCGTCTCGAAGCACATCAAGGACCTGGAGGACGAGCTCGGCGTGGAGCTGTTCACCCGCAAGGGCAAGCGCCTGCTCGGCCTCACCGATCCGGGCAAGGAGCTGGTGGTGATGGTCGAGCGCATGCTGCTCGACGCCGGCAACATCAAGCGACTGGCCGAGCAGTACAGCAATGCGGATGCCGGCCAGCTCACCGTCGTCACCACCCACACGCAGGCGCGCTATGCGCTGCCGAAGGTGGTGGCGGCCTTCAAGCAGGCCTACCCGCGGGTCGTGCTGCACCTGCACCAGGGCAGCCCGCAGGAGATCGTGCAGATGCTGCTCGACGGCGAGGCCGACATCGGCGTCGCCACCGAGGCGCTGGCGGACGTGCCCGAGCTGGCCTCCTTTCCCTACTACGGCTGGCAGCACGCGGTCGTGGTGCCGGCCGGACACCCGCTGGAAGCGGTCCGGCCGCTGACGCTGGAAGCGATCGCCGCCTACCCGGTCATCACCTACCACGAGGGCTTCACCGGCCGCACGCGCATCGACCAGGCCTTCGCCCAGGCCGGGCTGAAGCCCGACGTGGTGATGTCGGCGCTGGACGCCGACGTGATCAAGACCTACGTGGAACTGGGGCTCGGCGTCGGCATCCTCGCCTCGATGGCCTTCAGCCCGCAACGCGACCCCGGGCTGAGGCAGCTCGACAGCAGCCACCTCTTCCCCGAGAACGTCACCCGCATCGCGGTGCGGCGCGGCCATTACCTGCGCGGCTTCGCCTACCGCTTCATCGCGCTGTGCGCGCCCGAGCTGACCGAAGCCGCGGTGGCCGATGCGGTCGGCGGCACGGCCGGCTGAGCCTGTCGCCGCCAGGCCGCCGGCGGAACGCCGACCAGCCGCTTGAACATGCGCGAGAACGCGGCTTCCGACTCGTAGCCGACCTCCACCGCGATCGACGCGACCGTATGACCGGTCTCGCGCAGCAGGCGCGAACCGATCTGGATGCGCCAGCTGGCAAGGTAGTGCATCGGCGGCTGGCCGAGAAACTGGACGAAGCGCTCGTGCAGGGCCGAGCGCGACAGGCCGGCGTGGCGGCCGAGTTCGTCGATGGTCCACGGGTGCGCCGGGTCGCCGTGCAGCAGTGCCAGCGCACGGCCGACGTGGCGGTCGCGCAATCCAGCCAGCCAGCCACGGGCGTCGGCAGGCAAGTCTTCGAGATAGCGTCTCACGGTATCGACGAACATCATCTCCGCCAACCGTTCGAGCACTGCATCGCCGCCCGCCGTTCGGCGGACTCCTGTGCGGCTTGGTCGATGACGTTCGCCATCCAGCCGCCGGCGCGCGCCGCCGGCAGGTGCAACAGGCGGGACAAGGTGGTGACGAGCGGATTGAAGGGTCGCAGGTCGCAGCCGAGAAAGCCGCACACCAGCACGGCATCGGCATCGTCGCTGGGCGCATCCGGCGTCGGCACGCCGATGCCATCGCGGAAGCTGATCGGCATCGGGCGCGGAGCGTCGCGGTTGGCGAACACCCACTCCGGCTGCTGGCGCTCGGCCGCCAGGCCGGGCGCACTCGACATCACATGCGCATCGCCGTGCGGCAGCACGACGATGTCGCCCGCTTCCAGTCGCAGCGGCGCATCGCCGCTGACCGCCGCCCAGGCGCTGCCGCGCGCGACCATGTGGAAGGCCATGACCTGGTCGGCGCCGGGCATCACCGCCGCCGCGATCTCGCGCGCCGGTGGCGCCTCGGTCGCCCAGTCGCGCCAGCAGCTCACGTAGTAGAACACGGCACCGCGCAGGCGCACGGCGCCGAGCAGGTCGGACAGCGTGTCGCGGCCCATGGGGCAGGACCTCCGTCAATCGGGCAGGCCTGCGCGCGCCAATGGCGGACGCACGAGCAGATCTGCCGGATTTCCAGTGAAGCACCGAATCCGCGACAGCGAAAGAATGAAGGCGTCGGAAGGAGCCCCCTCCGGCACGGGCCCGCAGAGGCCCACCCCAACCCCAAAGGCAAGGAGACCCCATCATGAACGCCCCCACCGAACTGCGGATGCCGCCCGCCACCCCGGACCTCGCCGCGATCAAGCTTCGTCAGCAGGTCACCTGGGCCAGTGGCGACTATGCGGTGATCGGCACCACCCTGCAGATCGTCGGCGAGAACCTCGCCGAGGCAGCCGACGTGCGCGCCGGCGAACGCGTGCTCGACGTCGCTGCCGGCAACGGCAATGCCACGCTCGCCGCGGCGCGCCGGTTTGCCGAGGTCACGTCCACCGACTACGTGGGACCGCTGCTCGACAAGGCCGCCGATCGCGCACGCGCCGAAGGCCTGTCGGTCAGGTTCCAGGTTGCCGACGTCGAGGCCCTGCCCTTCGCCGATGGCCATTTCGACGCCGCGCTGTCGACCTTCGGTGCGATGTTCGCGCCCGATCACGAGCGCACCGCCAGCGAACTGCTGCGCGTCGTGCGTCCCGGCGGACGGATCGGCATCGCTGCATGGACGCCGGAAGGCTTCATCGGGCGCCTGTTCCGCGTCATTTCGGCCCACGTGCCGCCGCCGGCCGGGCTGCGCTCACCGGTGAAATGGGGCGACGAGCCCTACCTGGTGGAGCTGTTCGGCGCCCATGCCGAAGACATCCAGTGCGCGCGACGCACCTTCAACTTCCGCTACCGCTCGCCGGCACACTGGATCGAGATCTTCCGCAACTATTACGGGCCCACGCACAAGGCCTTCGCCGCGCTCGACGAGGCTGGTCAGGCGCGCCTAGAGGCCGACCTGACGGCGCTGCTCGAGTCGATGAATGTCGGCGGCGCGGACTCGCTGGTGGTGCCGGGCGAATACGTGGAAGCGGTCATCACCCGGCAGTGACGGGGCCGGCCGCGGGCGCGAGGGATCAGGCCGCAAACGCGGCCAGGGCCTCGCGCAGCTCGTCCGGGGTGACGTCCTCGGCGAGCACGGCCACGGCCTGCCCGTCGACCACGATCCGGGTGCCGTCAACGGCGAACGCGGCGCCCTGCTTGAGTGCTGACACGACGCTGCCGGCCTCGCGCGGCGAGGCGAAGCCCTCGCCCTGCAGCAGCAGCCTGCCGTCGGCCGCAACCAGCTTGAAGTGGAAGCGGCCATCGGCCTCGCGGTACTGCTTGAACTGCGGCAGTGCAGCCTTCGCCTTGTCCACCGCAACGGGCGTGGCGACCGCGGCGAGGTTGCGCAGGCCGACGGCGTGGCGCAGTTCGGCCAGGAAAGGCGTGGCGATCGCGCGCGCCTTGGCCGCGCCTTCATGCAGCAAGCGCTCGATCTGCATGGGTTCGGCGATCAGCGCCTGGTATTTCTCGCGCATCGGGGCGAGCGTGGACTCGATCTTCTCGAACAACGCCTGTTTGGCTTCGCCCCAGGCGATGCCCTCGTCGAAGGCGGTGCGCATGGCGCGCGTTTCCTCGGCGGTGGCGAACGCCTGATACAACTCGAACAGCGCCGAGCCGTCGGCATCCTTCGGCTCGCCCGGCGCCTTCGAATCGGTGACGATGGAGAAGATCTGCTTCTTCATCTCCGCCGGCGCGGCGAACAGAGGAATGACGTTGTCGTAGCTCTTGCTCATCTTGCGCCCGTCCAGCCCGGGCAGCGTGGCGACCGAAGCGTCGATGGCGGCCTCGGGCAGCACGAAGTGCTCGCCGTACAGGTGATTGAAGCTGCCGGCGATGTCGCGCGCCATCTCGATGTGCTGGATCTGGTCGCGCCCCACCGGCACCGAGTGCGCCTTGAACATCAGGATGTCGGCCGCCATCAGCACCGGGTACATGTAGAGGCCCATGTTGACGCCGGCATCGGGATCGAGACCTTCGGCGGTGTTGCGGTCCACCGCGGCCTTGTAGGCATGGGCGCGGTTCAGCAAGCCCTTGCCCGCGACGCAGGTGATCAGCCAGGTCAGCTCGGTGATCTCGGGGATGTCTGACTGGCGGTAGAACCACACGCGCTCGGTATCGAGCCCCGCGGCGAGCCAGGTCGCGGCGATTTCCAGCGTCGAGCGCTGCACCCGCAGCGGATCAGTGGTCGAGATCAGCGCATGGTAGTCGGCCAGGAAGTAGAAGCTCTCCACCCCAGGATGCCGGCTGGCGGCGATGGCCGGGCGGATGGCGCCGGCGTAGTTGCCGAGGTGGGGCGTGCCCGAGGGTTTGATCCCGGTAAGAACGCGCTGGACAGTCATGGATCGCTCCGGCGGAAACTGGACAAAGAGCGCGAGTTTAACGGCTTTCAGCCGGCCGCGATCAGGCGCCGCCAGCGATCTACTCCAGCCAGCGCAGCTGGATGCGCGCGCCACCGCCCGGCTTCAGGTCCATCCAGTGTTCCTGCGTGATGCCGCCGTAGGTGGCGGTGATGCGGTAGCGCCCCGGCGCCGGCACGTCGACCAGGCCGATGGGCCCGCAGCTCGCTTCGACGCGGCGGTCGCCGAGCGGATCGTCGATGCGGGTGGCGACATCGGCCAGATAGCTGCCATCGACGCTGACGAAGAAGATCAGCAGGGCATGCAGCCCGCCCTCGACCCGCATGCGCAGCGACTCGTCGAGGCCGATGCCGCCGCACTGGAGGCGCAGCTCGCCGGCTTCGGCGGCAATCGCCGCGGGCCCGGCGACATCTGGTGCGACCGCCTGTTGCGCGTGGACGGGCGCCGCGGCCAACAGGGCGAGGGCGGAAAGGAGGCGAAGGGAAACACGGCGGAGCCTGCTCATCGTGACACTCCTACGGACATGCGTTCGACACGGCCTTGGGCTAAGGTTGCGATTGTCGTCGCGCGACCGCCGGGGAACAAGGCCGGCCTGCGGGCGACAAACAGGAGCCCCTTCGGCGCCCTCCGCACGGTGCCTACCCTGTGCCAGGTCCGCCGCCGAACGCCCTTCACCCACCGGACAAGAGGACACCCCCCGCATGCTGGAAACGCTGACCAACCTGGACTGGATCGACACCTATGCCCTGCCCTGGGGCATCAACCTGCTGTTCGCGCTCGGCACCTTCATCGTCGGCCGCTGGGTCGCGCGCGGCGTGGTCGCCGTGGCGCGCAGGGTGCTCACCCACGCCAAGCTCGACGTGATCCTGGTGAACTTCATCCTGTCGATCCTGCAGGGCGTGCTGCTGCTCGTCGTCATCATCGCCGCGCTCGACCGCCTGGGCGTCGACACGACCTCGCTGGTCGCGCTGATCGGTGCGGCGGGCCTGGCGATCGGCCTGGCGCTGCAGGACTCGCTGAAGAACTTCGCCGCCGGGGTGATGCTGATCGTGTTCCGCCCGTTCAAGGCCGGCGACTTCGTCGAGGCCGGCGGCACCTCGGGCGTGGTCGAGAAGATCAACATCTTCAGCTCCACCTTCCGCACCGTCGACAACCGCGAGATCATCGTCCCCAACGGCGCGATCTACTCCGGCGTGATCACCAACTTCTCGGCGCGCGCGACGCGGCGCATCGACCTGCTGTTCGGCATCAGCTACGACGACGACATCCGCAAGGTCAAGGGCATCATCGAGCAGGTGCTGAAGGACGACCCGCGCGTGCTGGCCGATCCCGCGCCCTTCATCGGTGTCGCCGACCTGGCCGACAGCAGCGTGAACATCCACGTCCGACCGTGGGTCGCCACTGCGGATTACTTCGATACGATGTGCAGCCTGAAGGAAAAGGTGAAGATCGCCTTCGACGAGAACGGCATCACCATTCCGTATCCGCAGATGGACATGTACCAGCACGTGATCCATGTCCCCTCGGGGCAGAACGTCGAGACCCGGACCGGGGCCTGAGCGCGGCGGCAAACGGGTTCAGCCCGGCTGCGATTCCGCGCGCCGCCACAACGGCGCCAGCGCGATCAGCCCGAACACCGGTCCGGGCAGCAGCACCCAGGCCACGCGGTCGCCGATCAGGGGCCACAGGCGGGTGGTGAGTTCAATCGAGCCCATGGTGATGGCGAAGCCGATCGCGTTCTGGAAGGCCAGCGCGCTGCCCACGCTCTCGGGCGGGCAGGCGCGTGCCGACAGCGCCGAGAAGTGGGGTGAATCCGCCACCACGCTCGCGCCCCACACCAGCATCAGCGCCGCCAGCAGCAACGGCGGCCAGCCGACGGCAAACGGGTAGACCGCGCAGCACAGCGCGGACACCGCCAGCGCCAGCGCTGCGACGCGCGCGCTGCCGATGCGCCGGCTGAGCCACCCGCCCAGCACGCAGCCCACGGCACCGATGCCGATCACCGCGAACGCCGGCCCCGAAGGCGAGCCGGCCTCGGTGCCACGCGCCGCGATCACCAGCAGGGGCACCAGGGTCCAGAAGGCGTAAAGCTCCCATTGATGACCGAAGTACCCCAGCGCCGAGGCCCGGAAGCGCGGCTCGCGCATGGCGTACAGGCCCTCGCCCAGCCGCAACCGCGGCGCACCCGGGCGACGCACCAGGTGCGGACCGTCACCCAGCGTGAAGATCATCACCGCGGCCAGCAGCGCCAGCACGGACGACACCAGGATGGTCGCCTGCCAGCCCCAGCCGGCGTCGAACATGCGCACCCCATGCGGCAGCGCGGTGCCCAGGGTCAGCATGCCGACCAACCAGGCCAGCGCAGCCCCGGCCTGCTGCGGCACCCAGCTCACCACCAGCTTCATGCCCAGCGGATAGACGCCGGCGAGCGCCAGTCCGACCGCGAAGCGCCACGCCAGGCCGTCCGCCAGCCCTTGCGCCAGCAGCGCGAAGCCGGCGTTGGCGCCCGCGCCGAGCACCGCGCAGACAGCGAAGATGCGGCTGGCAGCGAAACGGTCGGCCAGGCCACTGAGCGAGAAACCCAGCGTGCCGAGGATGAAACCGAGCTGCACGGCATTCGTCAGCCGCCCGATGTCCGCTGCCTGCAGCGCCCAGGTCCGCATCAGGTCCTCGCCGGCGCTGTTGGCGGAGAACCACAGCGAGGTACCGAAGAGCTGCGCGACGACGATCAGGAACAAAGGCGGGAGGCGCACGGGCGACGGCGGGAACGGGATGGACATGGGCGTCGAGTCTGCAGGCGGCGAACGGCCGATTCAAGCGCCATGCATGACGCGCCGCAGCAGCCGATCGACGCCAGGCACGTTCTGCCAGCGCCTGCCGCCGCGGCCCAACCCCGAGGCGAGGGGGCGCCTACCCGCCCGTCTTCCGCGCGATCGGGATACCATTGCGCCTGTGCCGGCGGACACATGCACCCTCGCGTACCCTCCGCCCCCTTGATCACTCAGCGTCGATTCCATCGTGAGCCTGCCCTCCTCCGAACGCCCCCGCGTGCCGACCATCACCATCGGCCTGCGCCCCCATCCCACGACCACCCCGCTCCAGCCCGCCACCGACGACAGGCCCACCGTGACCTCGCCCGTCGGCATACTGCTGGCCACGATGTACGCTGCGCCCGATGGCGCGGCGGTATTCGAGTTCAAGCTCGAGGACAGCCGCATCGAGGCCATCCGCATTCCGGCCGCGACCGAACCCCGTCCGGCCGACGCGCTGTGGCAGCACACCTGTTTCGAGGTCTTCATGGGCGTGAAGGGCGAACCTAGCTACCGCGAGTTCAACTTCTCGCCGTCCGGGCAGTGGGCCATCTACGATTTCCGGGCCTGCCGCGAACGCAGCGAGGATTACGCAGCGGACGCAGCCCCCGAACTCCGTTTCGCACAGGACGACAACGCTGCCCGGCTCGAGGCACGCGTGCCGTCGGCGGCCCTGCCCGCGGTGCCGCCGGGCACCGAACTCGAGATCGGCCTCGCCGCGGTGATCGAACGCAAGGACGGCGAACTGGAGTACTGGGCCGTGCAGCACGTCGCCGAGCAGCCCGACTTCCACGCCCGCAACAGCTTCGTGCTGATGCTGAAGACCTGGGCCGAGCCGGACGGCAAGAAGTGATGTCTTCGATCCGCTTCGGTCTCGACCGCCTGCTCACCGACCCCGCACTGCGCCGCCCACTGGCGGGCAAGCGTGTCGCCCTGCTCGCCCATCCGGCCTCGGTGACCCGCGACCTGACGCACTCGCTCGACGCCTTGGCCGCGCTGCCCGACATCACGCTGTCGGCCGCCTTCGGCCCGCAACACGGGCTGCGCGGCGACAAGCAGGACAACATGGTGGAGTCCTCCGACTACACCGACCCGCTGCTGGGCATCCCGGTGTTCAGCCTGTACGGCGAGGTCCGTCGCCCCACCGCGGCGATGATGGACAGCTTCGACGTGCTGCTGGTCGACCTGCAGGACCTGGGCTGCCGCATCTACACCTTCATCACCACGCTGCGCTACGTGCTGGAAGAAGCGGCCAGGCACGGCAAGTCGGTCTGGGTGCTGGACCGCCCCAACCCCGCCGGCCGGCCGGTGGAAGGCACACTGCTGCGCGAAGGCTGGGAAAGCTTCGTCGGCGCCGGCCCCCTGCCGATGCGCCACGGCCTGACGATGGGCGAACTGGCGCGCTGGTTCGTCGCCACACTGAAGCTCGACGTCGACTGCCGGGTGATCGACATGGAAGGCTGGCAGCCCGAGGCTGCGCCCGGCTACGGCTGGCCGCTGGGCGAGCGCAGCTGGATCAACCCCAGCCCCAACGCGCCCAACCTGTGGATGGCGCGCGCTTACGCCGGCACCGTGATGCTGGAAGGCACGACGCTGTCCGAAGGCCGCGGCACCACCCGGCCGCTGGAGCTGTTCGGCGCGCCCGACCTCGACGCCCGCGCGATCATCGCCGACATGCGCACCCTGGCGCCGGACTGGCTGCGCGGCTGCGTGCTGCGCGACTGCTGGTTCGAGCCCACCTTCCACAAGCACGCCGGCAAGCTGTGCAACGGCGTGCAGATCCACGTCGAGGATCCGGCCCACTACGACCACGCCGCCTTCCGCCCATGGCGGGTGCAGGCGCTGGCCTTCAAGGCCATCCGGCGACTGTGGCCGGACTACCCGCTGTGGCGCGACTTCGGCTACGAGTACGAATTCGAGCGCCTGGCGATCGACCTCATCAACGGCTCGCCGCTGCTGCGCGAATGGGTCGACGACCCTGCCGCGACACCGGCCGATCTGGATGTGCTCGCCGGCGCCGACGAGGCGGCCTGGCGGGAGGCGCGCCGCGCCTTCCTGCGCTATCCGGACTGAGCGCCACGGCGGAGGGCCACCTGGCCCACCGACGTCCACGATGCCCGCCAGCACTGCAAGCGGAATCTGCAGCAGGATGATGATGATGGAGCCAATACCGCTCACGAAGCCGGACACCACCGGGTGGAGAATTAAGTGGACCAGGTCGCCCGCCTTCATCAGACCAAGCCCGAACTGCACCAGACCGCCGACGAGCATCGAGCCGAGCGCCATCGCCAGGTCACCGCCGAGCACGACCAGTGCGGGGGCGAAAAGGACCGCCCTCGGCACGGTCGGCGGAGGCCACGCCAAAGACCAACGCCAGCGGCAGGACATCCACTCCGACCATCAGGCCACCGAACACGTCGCCCCGCACGTGGGATAAGGTCCGCGCACCACGTTCCATCGAAACTCCGTTTCAAACCATGGCCGTGCGGGATCGGCCGAGGATGGGTAGTGCTGTCACCGCCGCTGTCGCTGTGCCGCAGCGATGCGCGAAAAAACGCCATGCGGGCAAGCCCCTGCGAACTACAGTTGGAGTTAGGACGCTTGTTCGATACCAGAAGCGGAAAGACACGTCGACGTATTCCTCCACACTGTGCTTGAGAATATGCTTGTCAACATGATCGGGAGCAGACTCGGTCTTGTTGCTTCCGCTGACTTGCCGCTTCGCTGCCGGCTCAGGAGATGTGTCTCACCCTTGCGATCGCTGGCCTGCGTCAATCGTTTCAACCTTCTCGGAACATCCTGCCATGTCACTAAGCGACAACATCAGCCTTGGCCACAAGTTCCGGCAATACTTCCGAATTGGCGCAGCGCTTGACGATGACCTTCGCCGTGCGGTGTTCAGTATCCGGCATGAGGTCTATTGCGAGGATCTGCACTTCGAGCCCGAGCACCCAGACCGCCTTGAAACGGACCCATACGACGCCCACAGCCTCCATTGCCTGATGCAGCGGGTCGGCTCGCCAGGCGATATGGTCGGCTGCACCCGCCTCGTGCTGACGGATCCTGAGTCCCCGTTCTCGCTCTTGCCTTTCGAAGAGACGTGTTCGGCGACGATCAATCGATCGATCGTCGATCCCATGACAATGCCGCGGGGCAGAATCGCGGAAGTCTCACGTCTCGCCGTGCGACGCATGTTCCGCCACAGGAAGGGCGAAGATCGCAGCAGCGCAAGCGTTCGAGACGAGGATTTCGGTGTCGGCGAGCATCCCCGCTTCCCCTACATTCCCATCGGTCTCTACATGGGCGCGATTGCGCTCGCTGCGCGCAGCGGTATCGACGTTCTGTTCGTCCTGACCGAGCCGAGGCTGACCAGCCACTTTGCTCGCCTCGGCGTCAATATCCGCCAGATCGGTGATCCGGTGTCTCATCGCGGCACTCGCGTTCCCTCGATGCTAGACGTGCAGGAGACCATCAGGGAGATGCGGCCGACGATGCGACCACTGTGGCGTGAGATCCATCGACAGATTGAATGCAGCTACGCGGAGTCTTCCTTCCTCCATCAGTCTTGCGAGGAATGAGGGTTGTCGGTTTTTTTTACACGCAATACGAATTTAGCTCTAATAAACGCAGACCATCTTAACAAGACATTGTTTTATTTTGATATTTTGCCATACGGTACAACTCTTGCTTGATTCTTGATGGCGGCAATGTCTTTCATCCGAGGCATGCAATGCGCGCCTTGCCATCCACGAGGAGAGTCATCATGAAATCAAGTCCGGTTCTGAAGCAGCTTTCTGTTCTGCTAATTGGCTTGGCGGGCGCGGCAACCGTTCAAGCGGCTCCAGTGGTTACAGATTGGAGCTACACACTCAGCGCTGACTGGCAGAGCTACACATTGACCAATGGCGCCACCACCTCCCCGGCGCCGGGCACGAAGTTGATCTCATGGGGATCGGGGGGCACGCAATCCTCTCTGGGGATTACCGACCCTGCACCTGGGTTCATTCAGACGCAGATTACAGGCGACAGCCCTCAGCCGGGCACGACCGCGGCGGGTATCACCCTGACGCACAACAACTTCCCGATCCAAGCGCCGAGCTTGTCCAGTGCGGTACTGCGCGCAACACTGAATCTCACTGCTTTACAACCCTTCGATGCCGTCATCGGTGGTCCCGGTGGGTTGCCTCCGCTGGAGTATGACATCCTGTTCACTGAGACGCCCAATGCAACCCCGTGCGTGGTGGCCAGCCCCACGCCCTGCAACGATATCTTCGTTCAGCAGACAGGTTTCCTCGATCAGTTGCTTCCGTACAACGGCAACAACTATTTCATCAACATCTTCCCGACATTAGGCGGCGCGCTGAGCCTGCTCTCGGACGCAGCGTGCGCCGCTGCTGGGGCGGGGGCTGGCTGCCTTGGTTTCACCACGCCGGAGGGTCAAAGTACGCAGTTGGCATTCGGCTTCACGATTTCGACCGAGCGTTTCAATCAAGTTCCGGAGCCTGGCATTCTTGCGCTGCTGGGTATCGGCGTTGTGGCGGGCGCGTTCAGCGCGCGCCGTCGTCGCGCTTGAACCTGCGGTTCAGTTTGCGGCTGGCAGCCAAGTAGATGCCAAGGTTGAAGGGTGGGCCAGGAGACTGGCCCACCCTTTTTGTACGCTGCTACGGCAGCCGGACAGCTTCAGGGAGGGCGCTGCGGCTTACGGTAGGATCGGCGGGTCGGTCCGGCTTTCGCTAGCGCTTTGCGTTCATGTGGTGCTCGCACCATGGATGTCGCAACACGCAATCACCTGTTTGAGGCTTGGATGAGAGTGATGGATATCGCGGCGGCAACGCAGGCGTGGGGCGCATTGGGGGCAGGGCTTGAGGTGCTCGATGGCGAAGCCGCTGCTGCTGCCTATGGGGCTGACACCACGGAAGTGCGCCGTCGCTTTCTGGGCACGCTGAGGCCCGCACGGGCTGAACTCATACCCGAGATCATGCGCATTGCTTCGCGCTTCGGCGTACCGGTACATCCCATCAGCACCGGGCATAACTGGGGTTACGGCACTGCACTCCCAGTGCGTGATGATTGCATGGTCCTCGATCTGTCGAGGCTCACCCGCATCATCGACTTCGATGCAGAACTGGGTATTGTCACGCTGGAACCCGGCGTCACGCAGCAGATGCTGGCAAACTTTCTTGATCGCGGCCATCATCCGTTCCTGGTACCAGTGACCGGTGCCGGGCCGACATGCAGCCTAGTGGGCAATGCGCTCGAGCGCGGTTATGGCGTCACGCCCGAGGCGGATCACTTTGCTGCGGTAACGAGCATTGAGGCCGTGCTTGCGGACGGTTCAGTGTATCGGGGCATGCTGAGCGACCTTGCCGGGGAGAGCCTCGGCAAGTTGTTCAAGTGGGGGCTTGGCCCCTATTGCGATGGACTCTTCACGCAGAGCGGATACGGCGTTGTCACCCGTGTATCGATTGCGCTGGCGCGCCGGCCAGAATGCATCAAGGCCTTGTTCTTCAGTTTGCGCGACGACAGTCTGCTCGAGGACACGGTCGAACGCATCCGCAACATCCTCTGTTCACTGCCTGGAGTCGTGGGGGGCATCAATCTTATGAACCGGAGGCGCGTGCTAGCCATGGCAGCGCCTTACCCGGCCGACCAGCTGGACCCGGACGGTCTGATCAGGCCCGAGGCAGTGGCAGCGATGGGGCGGGCCTATCAGGTCATGCCGTGGACCGGTTTCGGCACGCTCTACGGCACAGAGCGGGTGGTTCGCGCGGCCCAGCACGAGATTCGACGAGCCTTGTCCGGAGTCGCCACCCGGGTCGTTTTTCTGTCAATGGGTCAGGCTCGGTGGCTTGCGCGCATCGCGCAGAAGTTGCCTGGTAAGCTCGGGGCGCGCGCGGGCAAGACCGCGGCGACCATCGCACAATCGCTCGAACTCGTTGAAGGACGTCCCAACGAGACCGCCCTTCCGCTGTGCTATTGGCGCGGGGGAACCGTGCCGCCGCCAGGCACCTTGCTCGACCCGGCGCGCGACGGTTGTGGGCTGATCTGGTATTCGCCCCTCGTACCCATGCGTCCAGATACGGTGCGCAAGTACGTGAAAATGGTCGAGGAGCAATGCCATCGGCACGGAATCGAGCCGCTCATCACGTTGACCTCGCTCAACGCCAGGCTGTTCGACAGCACCGTGCCCATTCTTTTCAGGCGTGACGACCACGATGAGGCTACGGCAGCTCGCGCCTGCTATGCCTCTTTGTACGAGGCTGGACGCGAGCTCGGCACCCATCCCTATCGCTTCAGCGTACATGAGATGGCGACGCTCGATAACCGCGTTCGCCCCAGCGCCGACCTTGCACGCCGCTTGAAGGAGGCGCTCGATCCTCAGGGCTTGATTGCGCCCGGTCGATATGAATAGGACACGGCTCAGAGTTCGCCCTCTCCCCCTTCCCCTCGGGGCCGACTGCGGATAAAAGGAAGACCTCCGCCACCCGCCCAGAGACAGTCCCATGATGAAACACGGCCTCCAGATCTTCGCCTGCAACGCCAGCCGCGAACTCGCCGGCGAGATCTGCCACCGCCTCGGCATCCGCCTTGGCCAGCTCGACATCTCGCGTTTTTCCAACGACAACCTGCGCGTGCAGATCCAGGAGAACGTGCGCGAGCGCGACGTGTATGTCGTGCAGTCCTTCACCGAGCCGGTCAGCGAACACATCATGGAACTGATGATCACGCTCGACGCGATGCGCAGCGCGTCAGCGCAGCGCATCACGGCGGTGATTCCCTACTATTCCTATGCGCGCTCGGACAAGAAGGACGCGCCCCGCATCTCGATCACCGGCCGGCTGATCGCCGACATGCTCAAGACCGCGGGTGCCGACCGCGTGCTGACGATGGACCTGCATGCCGACCAGGTACATGGCTTCTTCAGCGTACCGGTTGACCACCTGACCGCCATCCCGGCGATTGCCGAGCATTTCCGTCGCCACCACGACCTGTCCAACATGGTCGCGGTGGCCACCGATGCCGGCGGCGCCAAGCGCGTGGGCCGCTTCTCGGAACGGCTCGGCATCCCGATGGCGATCATCGACAAGCGCCGCGTCAGCGACACCGACGTCAAGCATGGCGAAGTCGTGGGCGACGTCCGCGGCCGCGACGTGGTGATCTTCGAGGACGAGATCTCGACCGGTGGCACGCTCGTGTCGACCGTCGCGACGCTGAAGGCCGCCGGCGCGCGCAGCATCCACGCCGGCGCGGTGCACGGCGTGCTGTGCGGTCCGGCCATCGAGCGCCTGCGCGATGCCGAGATCGACTCGGTGGTGATCAGCAACACCGTGGCACTTCCAGCGGAGAAGCGCCTGCCCAAGATCACGACGCTGAGCGTAGCGCCGCTGTTCGCAGCGGCGATCGAGCGCATCCACAGCGGCCAGAGCGTCGGCGCGTTGTTCGAGTAAAGGCCCGACTCAGCGAAAGCACAGCCCGTCAGGCGCGCTGCGCCTGACTCGGGTTCTGCGACCGGCAGTACATCGTGCGCTGTGCAATTTCACACGAAGAGGTCGATTTCTCGATGATTCGAGCCTTCTCCTGCTTATCATCGATCAAATCTTTCGATTCCGCTCAAGCTCCCGGCGCGTACCGCCGTTAGGCGTCATGGCTCCGGGCTTGCCGGGGCGCTCCAATTCCGTTTGCCGAGGTCATCATGGACTGGTTCGACAATCTCAGGCTGCGCACGAAGCTGCTGTTCAATTTCGTCGCGTCCAGCGGCATCCTCATCGCCGCGATCATCATCTGCTACGTCCAGATCGACCGCATGGACGCGCTCTCGCACGCGATGTCCGACCACACCGTGCCCTCGGTCACGCAGGCTGCGAGCCTGAGCGAAGGCCGCATGCGCTATCGCATCCGCAGCCTCGAGTACATGCTCGCCGACAGTGCCGCGGAGCGCGACAAGCTCGAGGCCTCGCTGGTCGACATCGACGCCAAGCTCGCCAAGTCGATCGAGGATTACCGCAAGTACGCCACGACGCCCGAAGCGCGCGGCTTGCTCGATGCCTTCACCAAGGCCGTGGCCGAGTATCGCAACGCCGTGATGGCCGCGGTGAAGCTCGTCAAGGACGGCCGCGAATCCGAGGCCGTGCAGTTGCAGAAAACGGAATGGTTCGCCGCGGGTTCGCGTGTCGCCTCCACCACGAGCGCCTTGCTGAAGCACGTCAACGAACAGGGTGACGCGGTGCGCGAGGCCAGCGCCCAGGCCGCCGTCCACGCCGAACGGATCGCGATCGGCGCTTTGGTGATCGGCACGCTGGTGGCAGGCCTGCTCTCGGTGCTGCTGGCACGCCGGATCGGCTCGCGCCTGAACCGGGTCGTCGAGGTTGCGAGCGAGATCGCGGCCGGTCGCCTGGCCTCCCGGGCGGGCAGTGTCGGGGCGAGGAACACCGACGAGATCGGCGACCTTCAGAGCGCCATCGATGCGATGCGCGAATCGCTGCACGGCACCATCCGCGAAACCCGCGACGAATCGATGCGGCTGTCCGAGTCGGCCGCAGGACTGGGCGCAGGCGTGACGCATCTCGAGTCCAGTGTCGACGCGCAGAGCACGGCCGCGTCCAACATCGCCGCCCGCGTCGAGGAAGTCACGGTATCGATCGGCGAGGTGGCGAACCGCACCAACGAAGCCAGCGCCGCAGCGCGGGAGTCCGACACCAAGGCGCGCGATGGCCGCGAAGTGTTGCGCAAGCTGGAACAGGAGATCGACCGTGTTGCCGACGTGGTGCGAACGGCATCGGAGGGCATCGGCAACCTCGCCGAGGACTCCAAGAAGATCTCTGCGATCGTCAATGTCATCAAGGAGATTGCCGACCAGACCAACCTGCTGGCCCTCAACGCGGCGATCGAAGCCGCCCGCGCGGGCGAACAGGGACGCGGCTTCGCGGTCGTGGCCGACGAGGTGCGCAAGCTGGCCGAGCGCACCGCGCACTCGACGGGCGAGATCACCGAGATGGTCGGCACCATCCAGGCCTCGACCGCGCAGGTCGTCACCCGCATCGACGAGGGCGTGTCCGCCGTCGGTCGCAGCGTCGCCCACGCCTGTGACGCCGGCGAGAGCATCGAGTCGCTGCTGGCCATCGCGCGCCAGGTGTCCGAACTGATCGGCGACATCGACCTCGCGCTCAGGGAGCAGGCCGAGGCCTCGAACGACGTCGCCCGAACCGTCGAGCAGATCGCCAGCAATGCCGAGGAGATCCACACGGTCACCACCGAGACCAAGCGCTCCGCCGAGGCCCTGCAGGCCATGGCCGGACGCATGCAGCACAACGTGAGCCGCTTCAGCCTCTGAGGACCGCGCGCCTCGCCCTCGGCGGCGGGGCGCTCAGTCGCCGGGCCGTGTCGACACCAGCCAGTAGGTCACGCCGAGGGCGAGCACGACCACCCCGATGCCGAACAGGTACATGGGCGCCAGTGCCGACAGGTCGAGTACGATGACCTTGCGCGCGATCGCCATCAGCGCGGTGGCGATCACCAGCTTGACGTGGATGACGTCGTCGCGCAGGTAGAGGGTGATGTTGACGAAGATCTCGATCGCGATCAGCACCGCCAGGAAGGCGGCGAACACCACGAAGATGTCGTTGAGATCCAGCAGCAGGAATGGCGGATCCGACAGCTTCTCGTAGAGCACCAGGACGACATCGGCCACGGTCCACAGGATCACCGCCACCATCAGCACCGCCAGCAGGCGGATCGCCTGGCGGATGATCCAGTGCAGACGATCGATCAGCGGGTCATCGACGCGATCGCCGAGGTGATTGTCGTGGTCGATGCTGCGCACGAGTTTCGTGTTGTCCATGTCGCCCCCCGATGCGTTCGCGGCACGCAGGCCCGCATGCGGATGGGCCTGCGTGCCGCAAGCTTCAGTTCAGCGCCCCGCCATCCGGGTACGCACCCCACTTCTGCAGCGCGCGGGCAAGGACCTCGACCTCGGCCGAGGTTTCCACGCCATCGGCGCTGACGATGTCCTGCATCGTCCGCAGCAGCGCCCGCTGCAGGGCCGGATCGGTGATGTCCTCGAGCAGCAGGTCGAGCACCTCGTCGGCCACCTTCAGGCGCACGCCATCGAGGTAGTTCGCGCTCAGCAGCAGATCGTCGCAGTACTCGCGCAGGATGCGCTCGAACTCCACCCGGCCGATGCTGAGGCGACGCGCGAGGTCGGCCTGCATCATCGCGTCGAGCTCGTTGCGGTCGAGGCCACCGTCGGCAAGCACGGTGAGGGCAAGCAGGCGGGCGGCAGCCGGGCTGCTGTCGGTTTCGTAGTGGCGCATGGTGCTGTCTCCTTTCTTGTGTCGGGATGGCTGCTGCGGCCCGGACAACCGGTTTGGCACACCGGGGAGCGCGGCAGACAGCTGCAGACTAAAGGAGAAGCGATCTCTCAAAAAGTCGATTTTGATTAGCAATACAATCGATTTTTTAGACGGAACAAAGGAGGGTGCGAGATGACCGAACTCAACTACAAGCACCTGCGCTACTTCTGGACCGTGGCGCGTGTGGGCACGATTGCCGAGGCCGGCCGACTGTTGAATCTTGCGCCGCACTCGATCAGCACCCAGCTCGCCACCTTCGAAGCCGCACTCGGCGTCAGTCTGTTCCGCCGTGCCAGGCGCCGGCTGGTCGTCACCGAAGCGGGCGAACGCATCCTGGGTCACGCCGAGGAAATCTTCGCGCTGGGCGACCAGATCGTCGACGTGGTGCGCGACGACAGCCTGCGCCGCAGCCTGCCGTTTCGCATCGGCATTCCGGACTCGATGCCCAAGTCCGTCATCTACCACTTGATCGAGCCGGCGCTGCACGTCGAGCGCCCCGGCCGGCTGGTGTGCCGCGAGGCGCCGCTGGCCGAACTGCTCGCCGAACTGGCAGTGCATCGGCTCGACCTGGTGATCGCCGACCGTGCGGTGCCGCCCGAGGTCAGCGTGCGCGGCTACAGCACGCGGCTGAGCGAGAGCACGCTGACCGTGTTCGCCACGCCCGCATTGTCAGCGCAATTGGTCGAGGGCTTTCCGGCGACGCTGGATGGTGCGCCCTTCCTGCTGCCGGGCGAGGACGTCGCCCACCGCGGGGCGCTGCTGCAATGGTTCGAGCGCGAGCGCGTGCAGCCTTCTGTCGTGGCCGAATTCGACGACAGCGCGCTGATGAAGTCTTTCGCCCAAGGGGGCGCGGGCGCCATCGTGGCGCCCACCTCGATTGCCGACTATGTCTGTCGCCAGTATGGGCTGGTGGTGATCGGCGAGATCGACGCGGTGGTGAGCCGCGTCTATGCCATCACCACCGAGCGCCGGCTATCGCATCCGGCCATGCAGGCGATCCGCGATCGGGCCGGCACGCTGGGCTGATGCCCTGAAGCGGGCGGTTCAGGCCTCTGCCTGGCCCGCTTGCTGCGCAGCGATCTCGGCCCGCACCTGCTCCATGTCCAGGCCGCGCACGCCTTCGATGACCTGATTCAAGGCATTGGCCGGCAGGGCGCCGGACTCACGGAACACCATGATGCCCTCGCGGATCACCGCGATGGTCGGAATGGAGCGGATCTGGAAGGTCGCGGCCAGCTCCTGCTGGGCCTCGGTGTCGATCTTGCCGAAGACGATGTCCGGGTTGGCTTCGGAGGCCGCCTCGTACGTGGGGGCAAAGTTGCGGCACGGGCCGCACCATGCCGCCCAGAAGTCCAGGAACACGATCGGGTTGTTCTCCAGAACATCGTTGAAGTTGTCGGCGGTGATTTCGAGGCTGGCCATGTCGGGCTCCCGGGAATTGAAGCCCGTGATGCTACCGGAGGCAGCCTCACTCCCCAAGCGCCGCGCACTTCACAGACCGCGATTACAGCAGCGGCGCCAGCCAGCGCGCCGCTTCCTCCACCTCCATGCCGGTACGCCGCGCCCAGTCCTCGAGCTGGTCACGGCCGATTTTCGGGATGGCGAAGTAGTGGCTTTCCGGATGCGCGAAGTAGAAGCCGCTGACCGCGGCGGCCGGGGTCATCGCGTAGCTCTCGGTGAGGTCCATGCCGATGCGCTCGCGCACGCCCAGCAGCTCGAACAGCGGCCCCTTGACCGTGTGATCCGGGCAGGCCGGGTAGCCCGGCGCCGGACGGATGCCGCGGTACTGCTCGGCGATGAGCGCCTCGTTGTCGAGGGTCTCGTCGGCGGCATAGCCCCAGCATTCGCGGCGCACGCGCTCGTGCAGCCATTCGGCACAGGCCTCGGCCAGGCGGTCGGCCAGGCTCTTGAGCATGATGGCGTGGTAGTCGTCGTGCGCGGCCTCGAACTCGGCAAGCTTGGCCTCGATGCCCAGCCCGGCGGTCACGGCGAAAGCGCCAACCCAGTCCGCCACGCCCGACGCCTTGGGCGCAACGAAGTCCGCCAGGCACCAGTGCGGTTTGCCTGCCGGGCGCTCGTGCTGCTGCCGCAGGCCGTGCCACACCATGGCCAGGTGCTTGCGATCCTCGCCGGTGTAGATCTCGATGTCGTCGCCCACCGCGTTGGCGGGGAACAGGCCGAACACCGCCTTGGCCTGCAGCCAGTTCTCGGCGACGAGCTTGTCGAGCATGGCCTTGCCGTCGGTAAAGACACTGCGCGCGGTCTCCCCCACCACCTCGTCGTCGAGGATGGCGGGGAAGCGGCCGGCGAGGTCCCAGGTCTGGAAGAAGGGGCCCCAGTCGATGTAATTCACCAGCTCGCCAAGCTCGACGTCGATCGCCTGCACGCCGAGCATGTTGGGACGCGGCGGTTCATAGTCGGCGGCGACGCGGAAAGCGTTGGCGCGCGCGGCCTCGACGCCGACCAACTGCACGCCCTTCTTGTTGGCGTGCAGGGCGCGGATCTTCTCGTAGTCGGCGGCCACCTCGGCCTTGAACGACTCGCTCTGCCCCTCCGACAGCAGCGCCGTGACCACGCCCACCGCGCGCGAGGCGTCGGGCACGTACACCACCGCCTGATCGTAGTGCGGCGCGATCTTGATCGCGGTGTGGTTGCGGCTGGTGGTGGCGCCGCCGATCAGCAGCGGCACGGAAAAGCCCTGGCGCTTCATCTCGGCGGCGACATGGCTCATCTCCTCCAGCGACGGGGTGATCAGGCCGGACAGGCCGATCGCCTGCGCGCCGTGCTCCTTGGCCGCCTCCAGGATCTTGGCTGCCGGCACCATCACGCCGAGGTCGATCACCTCGTAGCCGTTGCAGCCGAGCACCACGCCGACGATGTTCTTGCCGATGTCGTGTACGTCGCCCTTCACCGTCGCCATGATGATGCGGCCCTTGCTGCTGGCGCCGGTGCGCAGCTTCTCGGCCTCGATGTAGGGGATGAGGTGCGCGACCGCCTGCTTCATCACGCGCGCCGACTTCACCACCTGGGGCAGGAACATCTTGCCCGCGCCGAAGAGGTCGCCGACCACGCTCATGCCCGCCATCAGCGGCCCTTCGATCACGGCCAGCGGCGGCTTGCCCTCGGCCTCGAGCTTGGCACGCACCTCCTCGGTGTCGGCAACGACGAACTCGGTGATGCCCTTCACCAGCGCGTGCGACAGGCGCTCTTCCACCGACCACGCGCGCCAGGCCAGGTCCTGCGCGGATTCCTTGGCCTGGCCCTTCACCGTCTGCGCCAGCTCGACCAAGGCCTCGCCCGCCCCGGGCTTGCGGTTCATCACCACGTCCTCGACCTTGTCGCGCAGCGCCGGATCGAGTTCGTCATACACGCCGAGCTGGCCGGCGTTGACGATGCCCATCGACAGCCCGGCCTTGATCGCGTGGTACAGGAACACGGTGTGGATCGCCTCGCGCACCGGGTCGTTGCCGCGGAAGCTGAAGGACACGTTCGACACCCCGCCCGAGGTCTTGGCGTACGGCAGGTTCTCCTTGATCCAGGCCACGGCGTTGATGAAGTCGACCGCGTAGTTGTCGTGCTCCTCGATGCCGGTGGCGATGGCGAAGATGTTGGGGTCGAAGATGATGTCTTCCGGCGGGAAGCCGGCGCCGCCCTCGGCCACCGGCTTGGTGAGCAGCGTGTAGGCGCGCTCGCAGATCTCGGTCTTGCGGCGGAAGGTGTCGGCCTGGCCCTGCTCGTCGAAGGCCATCACGATCACCGCCGCACCGTAGCGGCGCGCGAGGCGCGCCTGGCGCAGGAACTCGGCCTCGCCCTCCTTCATCGAGATGGAGTTGACCACGCCCTTGCCCTGGATGCATTTGAGGCCGGCCTCGATCACCGACCACTTCGACGAATCGAGCATGATCGGCACGCGCGAGATGTCCGGCTCGGTGGCGATGAGCTTGCAGAAGCGGTCCATGGCGGCGACCGAGTCCAGCATCGCCTCGTCCATGTTGATGTCGATGACCTGGGCGCCGTTCTCGACCTGCTGGCGCGCCACCGCGAGCGCGTCGTCGAAGCGGCCCTCGAGGATCATGCGTGCGAAGGCCTTGGAGCCGGTGACGTTGGTGCGTTCGCCGACGTTGACGAACAGGGCGTCGCTGCCGACGTTGAAGGGCTCGAGGCCGGACAGGCGCAGCTTCTTGTCGATGACGGGCACGGCACGCGGCGCGAGGCCCTGGACAACTTCGGCGAGCGCCGCGATATGCGCCGGCGTGGTGCCGCAGCAGCCGCCGACGATGTTCACCAGGCCGCTCTGCGCCCACTCGCGGATCTGGCCCGCGAGGTGCTCGGGCGTCTCGTCGTAGCCGGTGGGCGACAGCGGGTTGGGCAGGCCGGCGTTGGGGTGGGCCGACACATGGGTGTCGCAGGCGTTGGACAGCTCCTCGACGTACTGGCGCAGCTGGTCGGCGCCGAGCGCGCAGTTGAGACCGAAGCTGATCGGTTGCGCATGTGACAGCGAGTTCCAGAAGGCTTCGGCAGTCTGGCCCGACAGCGTGCGGCCCGAGGCGTCGGTGATCGTGCCCGAGATCATCACCGGCCAGCGCTTGCCGAGGTCGTCAAAGAGCTTCTCGATCGCGAACACCGCGGCCTTGGCGTTCAGGGTGTCGAACACGGTCTCGATCAGCAGGATGTCGGCGCCACCTTCGAGCAAGGCCTTGGCCGAGTCGTAGTAGTCGTCGGCAAGCGCATCGAAGCTGATGTTGCGAAAACCGGGGTCGTTCACATCCGGCGAGATCGACAGCGTGCGCGAGGTCGGCCCGAGCACGCCGGCGCAGTAGCGCGGCCTGGCGGGGTTCTTCGCGGTGTATTCGTCGCACAGCTCGCGCACCAGGCGGGCACCCTCGACGTTGAGCTCGTAGGCCAGCGCCTCCAGCCCGTACTCCGCCTGCGACACGCGGGTGGCGTTGAAGGTGTTGGTCTCGATGATGTCCGCACCGGCCTCGAGATAGGCGCGGTGGATGCCGGCGACCACGTCGGGGCGGGTCAGCACCAGCAGGTCGTTGTTGCCCTTGAGATCCTTGGGGTGATCGATGAAGCGATCGCCACGGTAGTCCGCTTCGCCCAGCTTCTCCTGCTGGATCATCGTGCCCATCGCGCCGTCCAGGATCAGGATGCGCTCGGCGAGAAGCTGGCGGAGTTCGGTGCTGCGATCGGCTTGCATGGCGGGGTCCTCGGTCGTTCGACGGCTGCCGGGCAACGCCACGCACAAAAGCGAACGGCGCCACAAACCGGCTGAAGGTTTGTGAGCGCCGTTGATCGGTTGCCGAGCCTGGCCCTCGCAGGTTCAGTCGGGGTCGCAGCGCTCCTCGGCAGGGGACGAATTGTATCGACTCACGCCGAGACTTGCCAAGCGCGAAAGCGACTTGGCGACAGGGACTTACCAGTAGGGAAAGTAGGGGTGCGGCGGAAAGAACGGGTGGCGGTAATAGGAGGGGTGCGGGTAGCCCCACCCGCCCCAGAACGGCCCCTCGCGCGGATAGACGTAGGTCTGGCTCGTCCGCACCACCTTGCCGTCGATGAAGTGCACGTTGAACAGCGTGGCGATGCCCGGACCGTAGTTGCGCACGTTCCAGTCCCACACCTCTTCACCCGACAGGCGGAAGGTCTGTTCCGAGCGATGCTCGCCGAGCAGGCGGTCGACCTCCTCGCGCGTCATGCCCTTCTGCACGCGCGCCAAGTTCTCTTCGTCAAGCGCATCCCACTGCCGCAGTACGATGCCGCCCGCGTCGACCTGCACCATCAGGCAGCTGCGCCCGTAGGGTTGCGTGGCGTACTCGAGCGTAGTCGTACCGTCGTCGTTCTGCCAGCGCCGCGTGGGCTCGCCCTTGGCCGCCAGGGTCTCGGCCTCGGTGGTGAAGGGGCGCGGCGGCGCGTACGTCACGCAGCCGGCCAACTGCAACGCCCCCAGCATCGCCAGCAACATGCCGACCCCGCGCAGCCGCCGCAGTGGCAACAGCTTGAAGACATTCATGACCTTCCTCCGGTCAGCGTCGATATTGCGTGTAACGGCCGGAGCCGACGACACGGCCCTCGGTATTGAAAGACACGGTGAAGAACTCCGGTTCGCTTGCCGTGCCCACACCATGGCTAACCTTCCATTCCCACACGGTTTCATGCTTGAGCTGGAAGAACTGGCTGCGCGCCGGCTTGCCGAGCAGGCGGCGCACCTCGTCGCCGCTCATGCCATTGACCACCCGGGCGAAGTTCTGTTCGTTCAGGACCTGGTCGATCTGGCGCAGGATATCGTCCGGCCCGATCGTGATCATGAAGCATTCGATGCCCTCGGGCTGACGGGTGTACTCCCAGGTGACCGAACCGTCCTCGTTCTTCCACTCCATCCTTGGCGGCCCGAAGCGTTCGCGCACCTCCGTCGCCGTCGACACGCCTGGCTTGAGCTCGCGCAGATTGAAGTAGTCGCAGGCGGTGATGCCCAGCGCAGAGAGCATCGCGCACAACCAGGCAAGCAGGCGTTTCATCCTTCCGTATTCCCCAATCCCTCGCACCTGCCGGACGACAGGCCACTGGGCTAGAATCGATCATCACCCCGGGATTTGCAACGCCCACGCGGTGACTCTTTGCAACCTTCGGAGACACGCCCCATGAAGAAGACCCTGCTTGCTCTCGCCCTGGTCAGCGCAGGCTTTGCCGCTCACGCCCAGACGGTCGTCAAGATCGGCCACGCCGGCCCGCTGACCGGCCCGATCGCGCATTTCGGCAAGGACGGCGAATTCGGCGCCCGCCTGGCACTGGAGGACGCCAATGCCAAAGGCCTCACCATCGGCGGCAAGCCGGTCAAGTTCGAGCTGCTCAGCGAGGACGACCAGGGCGACCCGCGCACGGCCACCACCGCTGCCCAACGCCTGACCGACGCGGGTGTGGTCGGCGTCGTCGGCCACACCACCTCCGGCGCCTCGATTCCTGCCTCGCGCGTGTATGAACAAGCGGGCGTGCCGGTGATCACGCCCTCGTCCACCAGCCCCAAGCTGACGCAGCAGAACTACAAGGTCACCTACCGCGTCATCGCCAACGACCTGCAGCAGGGCGAGGCCATGGCGAAGTACGCGGTCGAGAAGCTGCAGGTGAAGAAGTTCGCCATCATCGACGACCGTACCGCTTACGGTCAGGGCCTGGCCGACGCCTTTGCCGAAAGCGTCAAGAAGCAGGGCGGCGAAGTGGTGGGCCGTGAGTTCACCAACGACAAGGCCACCGACTTCACCGCCATTCTCACCAAGATCAAGGGCCGCACCCCCGACGCGGTGTTCTACGGTGGCATGGACGCCCAGGGTGCGCCGATGCTGCGCCAGATGCGCCAGCTCGGCATCGCCTCCACCTTCCTCGGCGGCGACGGCACCTGCACCGGCGAAATGCTGAAACTGGCCGGCGACGCGATCAACGACAAGGTGTTCTGCACCCAGGCCGGCATCCCGCTGTCGATGATGCCCGGCGGCGGCGAGTTCCTGTCGCGCTTCAAGCAGCGCTTCAACGTCGACGTGCTGCTCTACGCCCCGTATGCCTACGACGCCGCCACCGCGCTGATCGAAGGCATGAAGGCCGCCGACTCCACCGACCCGGCCAAGTACCTGCCGGCGATGCAGAAGGTGAACTTCAAGGGCGTCACCGGCAACATCGCCTTCGACCCCAAGGGCGACATCAAGGAAGGCGGGGTGAGCCTGTACGGCTTCGCCAATGGCAAGTGGGAGCCGCTGAAGTAAGCAGAATGATAGTTTGCATACTTGGCTGAACGGGAAAGCTCACATGCCGACCAAGTGATACAAGACGGGGGATGCAGTTGCATCCCCCGTCTCATTTTCCGAAACCTCCCGTAGCCGACACCCGCTCATTAATTCGACCTTGAGCTCACACAACGACGACAAGAGCTCCGGGTACGAAGACACCGGCCCGATTTCTCCGACTGCATTCCACGCGCCCACGCGGGGCGCGACGCTGCCGCCCGTCGCCACGGTCCAGCCCGAGCTATCGTTTCAATCCACGCGCCCACGCGGGGCGCGACACCATGTGGCCGGGGTGCCCAGCGCCTGGCCGCGGAGTTTCAATCCACGCGCCCACGCGGGGCGCGACAAATTGTCCCCAATTCTCACTTGGTCGGCGTATTTGTTTCAATCCACGCGCCCACGCGGGGCGCGACGACGAGGCAAAAGCATTCACGCCCGCGCAGCAGGCGTTTCAATCCACGCGCCCACGCGGGGCGCGACCGGTTCTGGCCGCGCTGAAGTCGGCGATTGGCTGGGTTTCAATCCACGCGCCCACGCGGGGCGCGACCGCCACACATCGAACATGCGCTTGAAGTCGGAACGGTTTCAATCCACGCGCCCACGCGGGGCGCGACTAGAGCGCATGGCGAAAGGCCACGTCACGACGAAGTTTCAATCCACGCGCCCACGCGGGGCGCGACGGCAGCAGAGGCGATGCCAGCGCCACCACGGCGCCGTTTCAATCCACGCGCCCACGCGGGGCGCGACGCGGATCAATGACGGAGGGCGGAACGATGGCGCGGTTTCAATCCACGCGCCCACGCGGGGCGCGACGCCGGTGTAGCGCGTCGGGCGGGCGCGGCCGGAGTTTCAATCCACGCGCCCACGCGGGGCGCGACCGGCGAGCGCGCCAACCTGCGGCGGACCACCGAGAAGTTTCAATCCACGCGCCCACGCGGGGCGCGACAAATGCGTGCGGTGTGGCGCGAGGTGCAGGAGGTGTTTCAATCCACGCGCCCACGCGGGGCGCGACCTTCGATCGACGTGTTGCCGCGCTGCGGCACTTCAGTTTCAATCCACGCGCCCACGCGGGGCGCGACCTCGGCCGTGATGTTGTTGATTCCGACCGACGTGTCGTTTCAATCCACGCGCCCACGCGGGGCGCGACGCCCAAGCTCTGCGGTGCGCCGAGTCGGACCTTGAAGTTTCAATCCACGCGCCCACGCGGGGCGCGACCGACGGCAGCCAGACGCCCGACCTCATTCTGGCCGAGTTTCAATCCACGCGCCCACGCGGGGCGCGACGCTGCCTTGACACCATCGGCGCTGATGCTGGCGGTGTTTCAATCCACGCGCCCACGCGGGGCGCGACGTCCGCGGAGTGCATGATGATTGTTTCGTGCTCGGGGTTTCAATCCACGCGCCCACGCGGGGCGCGACGATGCAGTTCTGCATGTCGATCAGTTGTCGATCTGGTTTCAATCCACGCGCCCACGCGGGGCGCGACTCCGCGCTGTAGTTGAGGTTTTCGACGACGCGGCTGTTTCAATCCACGCGCCCACGCGGGGCGCGACACGCGCTGGCCGGCCGCTTTGCGGTGCTGCTGGTCGTTTCAATCCACGCGCCCACGCGGGGCGCGACCTGCAGTCGATAACACCCTGGCCGACGGCCGCGTGTTTCAATCCACGCGCCCACGCGGGGCGCGACCGGCCGCAACGTGCAGACCCTTGCGCGCCGATACGGTTTCAATCCACGCGCCCACGCGGGGCGCGACGCTCGGAGATTGCTGCGGGGTTCGCTGCGGCAATGTTTCAATCCACGCGCCCACGCGGGGCGCGACTAGATGCCTGCGGCCATGGCCTCTTTCACCGAGCGGTTTCAATCCACGCGCCCACGCGGGGCGCGACATAGGCCCAGGCCATCACTCGCCCTCCTTCACGATGTTTCAATCCACGCGCCCACGCGGGGCGCGACCGGTAGTTGCCCTTGTTGGTCTGGGCTATGAGGCGGTTTCAATCCACGCGCCCACGCGGGGCGCGACTGGCCGGCAGGTGCAGTTCGCGCGTGAGCACGTCGGTGTTTCAATCCACGCGCCCACGCGGGGCGCGACCTCAACAGCAAATTTAATGCGGACGTGTGGGCATGGTTTCAATCCACGCGCCCACGCGGGGCGCGACGTGCGTGACGCTGCCCCAGTTCGCGGTCGGCGCAGGGTTTCAATCCACGCGCCCACGCGGGGCGCGACGATCTCGGGGCTCACGGCCAGCACCGCCTACAGCCTAGTTTCAATCCACGCGCCCACGCGGGGCGCGACGAGGACTACACGGTAGAGGTCGTATGGGGGGCGCTCGTTTCAATCCACGCGCCCACGCGGGGCGCGACATGTTCCCGGACCTTTTCAAGTAGGGACCCACCATGTTTCAATCCACGCGCCCACGCGGGGCGCGACCCGCTACAGCTGCTGGAAGCAGCTCTCAACATTCTGTTTCAATCCACGCGCCCACGCGGGGCGCGACCATTTCGCAGGCATCGACGGCCATCGACGCACTGCAGTTTCAATCCACGCGCCCACGCGGGGCGCGACCTCTTCGGCCGAAAAGCCCACCCAGCGCTCGCCAGGTTTCAATCCACGCGCCCACGCGGGGCGCGACCCGAGGACGTTGCGGCGTATCTCGACCGGATGCGGTTTCAATCCACGCGCCCACGCGGGGCGCGACACCCCCTCTCGGCATCTCGACAGCCACCAACGGCGCGTTTCAATCCACGCGCCCACGCGGGGCGCGACTAGTCCATGACCGGGCGGACCACGTCGATGGCTAACGGTTTCAATCCACGCGCCCACGCGGGGCGCGACTGGAGCAGACGCCGGGCCTTGCGCGCGCGATTGCAGTTTCAATCCACGCGCCCACGCGGGGCGCGACGTTCGACGGTGCAGATAGCGGCGTCGTCGGCCTGTTTCAATCCACGCGCCCACGCGGGGCGCGACCGTGCCCGATCGCATCGACGTCGCCACGCGCACTGTTTCAATCCACGCGCCCACGCGGGGCGCGACTTGTAACGGGCATCCAGCAGACGCGCAAGCACCTGTTTCAATCCACGCGCCCACGCGGGGCGCGACGGCGACAGTATCATCACGGTGTCGCCGATCTCGAGTTTCAATCCACGCGCCCACGCGGGGCGCGACGCGAGGCTACTTGCGCCTTGCCTCCGCTGCATCAAGGTTTCAATCCACGCGCCCACGCGGGGCGCGACGGCGCAGACGACGCTGCGGCAGACGAGGTGATGCGTTTCAATCCACGCGCCCACGCGGGGCGCGACCATGCAGCTTGAGCACCGCCGCAGTGTGACGCGTTTCAATCCACGCGCCCACGCGGGGCGCGACCCGCTCGCGGTGCCGGATGGGAAGGCCACTGAGTAGTTTCAATCCACGCGCCCACGCGGGGCGCGACGCCGACAGAAGCGTGACAGTCCCGGCAATCGGCGGGTTTCAATCCACGCGCCCACGCGGGGCGCGACGCGGCGGTGGCCGCCCGCGCCGAAGAACAGGCGATGTTTCAATCCACGCGCCCACGCGGGGCGCGACCCGCGCGTCCGACGCCTCGCCCCCGCGCCGAAACAGTTTCAATCCACGCGCCCACGCGGGGCGCGACCTGCCGAGCACGATCACTGTCACCGAGCCGCTTAAGTTTCAATCCACGCGCCCACGCGGGGCGCGACGATGCCTCCCTTGCCTGGCAGCCGGAAGGAGCAGACGTTTCAATCCACGCGCCCACGCGGGGCGCGACTGCTGACCGCCCACGGCCGCCACACCCCACACCAGTTTCAATCCACGCGCCCACGCGGGGCGCGACCGAAGTGCAGACCTCCGAACCGGCATCAGTACAAAGTTTCAATCCACGCGCCCACGCGGGGCGCGACCCTAGACCGCGACTTCGAGCTATCGAAGATCGAGTTTCAATCCACGCGCCCACGCGGGGCGCGACGCGCGGGCGGCCTCATTGACGCGCTGGCGCAGCAGTTTCAATCCACGCGCCCACGCGGGGCGCGACCGGCCACGTGGCCGTGGTTGGCGCACAAGGCATGTTTCAATCCACGCGCCCACGCGGGGCGCGACTTCGTCGAAGTCGTCGGCGGCGTCGATCGACTGGCCGTTTCAATCCACGCGCCCACGCGGGGCGCGACCGCCAACCTCATCATCGGTTCTAGGCTCGACCCTGTTTCAATCCACGCGCCCACGCGGGGCGCGACGCGGGTATCACGCTGGCGCTTGGGCAGGCCTGGACGTTTCAATCCACGCGCCCACGCGGGGCGCGACAGGAATACGGCGACGACGTCTCGAAACTCGCAACGTTTCAATCCACGCGCCCACGCGGGGCGCGACAAGGTGAGGATGCTCTTCTTCTCGTCGCCTTCGATGTTTCAATCCACGCGCCCACGCGGGGCGCGACAGGTGCTCGCGTGGCATCGCGAAAACGTGCGCAAGTTTCAATCCACGCGCCCACGCGGGGCGCGACAGGACCTCGTCCGCCACCACAGCACCAAGCCACTGTTTCAATCCACGCGCCCACGCGGGGCGCGACCCAAGCGCTGGCGCGGCGCCCACTGCTTGGCGCTGTTTCAATCCACGCGCCCACGCGGGGCGCGACGTGTCTTGGTACGACTTCACCACGGGGGAGCTGCTGTTTCAATCCACGCGCCCACGCGGGGCGCGACCGCCGCTGACCCACTTCGAAGCCGCAAAGGCGCTTCGTTTCAATCCACGCGCCCACGCGGGGCGCGACCGGGCCGGCAATCGCTCAATCTGGCAGGATTTGCGTTTCAATCCACGCGCCCACGCGGGGCGCGACGCCGACATCCGCGGCGTTGACGGCAAGCTGTGCCGAGTTTCAATCCACGCGCCCACGCGGGGCGCGACAATGCGTGCGGTGTGGCGCGAGGTGCAGGAGGTGTTTCAATCCACGCGCCCACGCGGGGCGCGACGCCGTAGCCGCCGATGCGGTTGCGTTCCTGGGTGCGGTTTCAATCCACGCGCCCACGCGGGGCGCGACGCGCCCCCGCCGTACAACACACGCTCGTCCGGTGGTTTCAATCCACGCGCCCACGCGGGGCGCGACATAACGGTGCGTCACGGAATGGCGCCGTGTCGAAGTTTCAATCCACGCGCCCACGCGGGGCGCGACTGTGTCCTTACAACAACATGAAAACAATACGAAAAATATCGGATCTCGGCGAACCAAGAAAGCACTGCTTGAAAACGGGGGCGTGACTATCGAGTTCTTCGCCGGACAACCAGAAGATCAATGGTTTTGCCACAGTGCGAACCTCCCCTGGTTTTTATGGACGCTTCAGGTTCGCACGCAAGGACTCAGAGGATGAGCGGGCCGTTCAGATCAATGACTGGTTTGGCGCCGACATGTTCGACCTTGCTCTGCCAGTTCTTGCCGAGATAATAGAACCGCAGACTATCCTGCTCGGGATCAATCAATTCGCACAGCCGATTCTTCAGGAAGGTCCACTGCGCGTAGTCCACCTCGATCTCGAACACTGAGTACTGCACCCTCTGCCCGTAGTCACGACACGCCTTGGCCAGGCGACGCAGGCGCTTCTCGCCACTAGCGCTGCTCGTGCTTACGTCGTAGCTGACGAGAACCATCATGACGTCACCCTACTTCCAGAGGAATGGGGGATAGGCGTCGAGATCGCCACGAAGGTGCCGGGCGAGCAACTGAGCCTGGACGACCGGAAACAACCCGATCTCGACCTTCTCATCGAGAAAGGCATGGCGAAGCTGTTCTCGCTTGCGCTCCTGGTAGGCCGTAAGCACGGTCTTGCGCGCATCCTCCTTGAGCAGCACGGCACCGTTGTCCATTCGTATGAAGTCGCGCGCGGAAACTTGCTTGCGGTTGATCAGCGACAGGGCCATTCGGTCGGCAAGCGCAGGTCGGAATTCCTCGACGAGGTCGAGCGCCAAGCTGGGGCGGCCAGGACGGTCACGATGGAGAAACCCCACGGCTGGATCCAGCCCAACGGTTTCGAGCGCCGAGCGGCAATCGTGCGTCAATAGCGTATAGAGAAATGACAGCAACGCATTGACCGCATCCGTTGGGGGGCGCCTGCTACGTCCAGAAAACCGCATCGCAGCATCCGGCACGCGAATCAGATGGTCGAATACCCCGAAATAGGCTTGGGCCGCTTCGCCTTCCAGGCCTCGTAAGATGTCGATCGGCGCCTCAGCAAGCAAACCGGCGCCGATACGCTTGAGCCGCATATCGGTGTGAAGCAACGCGTCACGGGCCGACGTCGGCAAATCGTCGCCATAGTCACGTAGCCCGCGCGACACCACCGCGCGCTGGTTGTGCACCTTGCCCACCAGCAGGTTGCGCACGATGGCGGCACAGCGCGGCCCGTCGTCGCTGCGTCGGTACTGCTCGCGGCGCAGCAACACGTTGCCGGAAACTGGCCCTTCCACGCGAGCAAGGAATTTTCCGTTGGGGCTAAGGTAGCAAACGCTGATGCCCTGTTCTGCGCAATAGCCGAGCAGCGGCGGCGAGACCAGCACGCGGCCGAAGCAGACTAGGCTGTCAAGCATGTGAGCCGGTAAGCGCGCACGCGTCTCCCCCTCGACTTCCATGACGATGTTCTCGCCATCCTTGCGCAGCCACGCGCCTTCTGTAGTCACATATACGGTATTGAGCTGTCGACGCATGCTTTAGGGCTCCTCGGCAATCTGACCACGCAACCAGGTCTCGACGTCCCGCCCCTTACCGAGCAGTTTCGGCTGGCAGAGATCAATGAGCGAGCAGGCATCGCAGCGTTTGGCCTTGTAGCTCGCCGTCGGGGTATGTCCCGCACGGATCATCTCGCGCGCGGCCTTTATCGTTTCCAGCGTCAGCTGGCGCAACGCATGGTCGAACACCACCGCCTGCCGGCGGCGGGTCTGGCCGTAGAACAGGGCGCCCTCCCCCACCCTGCAGCCGAACATCACCTCCAGACACAGCGCTTGCGCGCATAGCTGTACCTCGTCGGCGCGATGATGCTTTGGGCTGCCGCGCTTGTACTCGACCGGGAAAGGATGCTCACCCCCCTCATCCGCCCTGAGCTCCACGACGTCCGCGACTCCAGCAATGCCAAGTTCTGCACTGGATAACGGCATCGCGGTGATCGTGCGCACGCCATGACGACGCTCGATCTGCGGTGTGTCGGCGCGGTCGTGCAGCAAACGCCCCTCGGCGGTCTGGCGGTTCTCGGCCCACAGGCGCTCGACATGGATCAACGCGCACTGGCGCGGGCAATAGAGATAATGCTGCAGGGCGGAGAGGGGGATGAGGTCGTCGGGTTCTTCCATGGCGTTCCCCGCTCCGCCCGTTCGCTTACAGCAGTTCGCGCACGCTCACGCCCTTAGGCATGGCGTCCGCGTCGACGCGGACGCGATAGTCCGCAAAGCTGCGCGCGGGGCAGTCTTCGGTACCCTCAGCACGCTTCACCTCGACCGCATCGAACAGCACATGAGCCGGTGCATTGCCCATGGCGCTTTCGTGCTCGAACACAATCAGCTTGCGCGCCGCCATCTCGCCGCGCGCCGCTGAGCGGTCGTGCTCGAACATGTTGATGAGCGCATGCCACAGCAATTGCAGGTCGTTGTCGGAAAAGCCGGTGCGTTCAGCGAGCTTGGCGGAGACGAAACCGTGGGCGCGATACAGCCCGTAGGGCAGGATGTGCTTGCGGCCCATGGTGCGGTTGTCTCCCGATTGCTTCTCCGCCTCCTCCGCGGTAGTGACTGCCATGCGGGTAATCGAGATTTCCAGTGGCAGGACTGGTTCGACAGAGGTCGCAAACGCCAGTTGTACCGGCCCCCGTACTTGACCGGCATTGACGCCGGTAGTCATCACCGCGCCGAAGGTGCGCACGTCGAAGAAGTTCGCGCACATCCAAGCGGTGATCTCACGGGCCTTGGCCTCGTCTTTTGGCAGCTTCTTAAGCTCTTCCTTGCTTTCGTTCGTCAGACCCACGGCTTGACGGCCCAAAAGGTGCTGGTTGTTGAGTACCGCCTTCTCCTGCATGTAGATGGCGAAGCCCGGTGTCCCTTCCTTGTCCAGCGTGACGAAGTTGCGGATCTTGCGCTTGAGCGCGACGTCGGTCACCAAGCCGCAGTTCGTTTCCGGGTCGAGCCGCGGCAGATTTCCGGCGTCCGGGTCGCCGTTGGGGTTGCCGTTGGTTACGTCGAACAGATAAACGAACTCGTAGCGGTGGGCGATGGCGGTCATTGGTCGGCTCCTTCGGTTTCGATGTCGGTAGGTTGGGCGGATTCGTCGGCATACGCGCTATCAGCCGCGTCGCGGCGCGTGAAGTAGGACTGCGACTGGTGGTAGTAGCCGATGGCGAAACGACCCTGGTCTTCGATCTTGAGGCTGCGCGGGAACTGGTCGGGCAAGCCGCCGACGATCTCGCTGATGTCCTTTTCCAGATTTACGGCCTGCCCCTTACGATCCTTGCGCAGCTTGCCGAGGTGGTTCTGGGTGTTGCGTAGCAGCACCGGAAAGATGGAAGCCGGCGTTGCCGACGCCGCACCGTAATACCGGTCGCGAATCGTGGCGTTGACCTGGCTGCCCAGGGCGGCGCGCTGCACGTGCTCCAGGACTGCGAACAGCCGCCCGAGTAGGTAGCCGGGCTGGGTGGATTGCTTGTCGAGACTCACGGGGATCTCCTCCTCGGATGTACGAATGTCCCGGCGCCGCTCGCGCGCCAGAACGCCCTTGCACAAGGCCACGCGCAGGCCGGAGATGTCTCCGTCCGCCCGAAACCGCATGATGGTGTTGGCCAGCAGGCTGCGTGGATACGGCCCGCCGCTGAGAATCGCGCGCATCGTCTCGCCGATGACGATGTTGATCGCGTCGTCGGCCTTGGGCTTGACACCCTCGCGGTGCGGCACCGTCGCCAGCACCAGCCGATACACGGATGGTTCGGTGCGCCAGGGCAGCGGCTCCAGATGCAGGTCTTCCGCATGCTGGGCGATGCGGCCAGCGAGCACCGCCAGCGTATCCACCTGCCAGAAGCGCACCGACAGGCGCGAGGCATTGGGCGCGAGGCCCAGCACATACATGCGGGTACCGGGTTCGAGATTGGGAACGAGGTCCGCCACCGGGCGGCCTTTCGCGATGCGCTCCAGCACCGCGCGCACCCGCGCTGCCTCCGATGCATCATCGGCAGGCGGGTTGAGCAGGGTGGCAAACAGATCCTCGGCCGCGCTCGCCTGCTTCGCATCGGCGGCTTCGGCCCAGAACACCACCGATGCGTCGCCTACCTGCAGACGCTGACGGTTGTGCTCGCCCCGGCGCAGCAGGTAGTTCAGCGCCGTGGTGTAGGCGAAGGCGGCCTGCTCGGATATCGGTGCGTTGTCGCCCTGGCTCTTGGCGTAGGAGGTGAAGGCGTCGAGATTGAAGGAGACGATGGACGCGCCCGAACTCTGCGCCCCGTTCACCCCCTTGATCGCGGGATGCAGGCGGGCCACCGGTGCCACTTCTCCGCTGACCAGGCAAACCGCCCCGCTAGCCTCCGCTTCCTGTCCCACGTCGCCTGCGAGCAGCCGGGCGCGCACCGCCCGTGCGGCTGGCCGGTCGTGCAGGAAGCAATGCTCGCCGTCCATCCGGAACACGAGGTTGGCGTCGACCATGTCGGCAGGAAAACCACGTGCCTCGAACTGATCCGGCGACCAGCCGCGCAGGAAGCTGAGCAAGGCCTTGAGTCCGGGGTCGTCCTCGCCGACGAGTACGGCTTCGTGCAATTCGACGAAGGCCTCATGCTCCTTGTCGGCGCGCTTGCTGGTGTTGCTCACGCCAAGCACGTAGCTGGTCTTGTCCCACAGCAAGTTGGACTTGATTCCTACCGTGCGTTTTTCGGCCTGCGGCACATTGAGCATGCGCGGCAGGGGCTTCTTGCCGGAGGTGTCGCGAATGTCGTTGACCTGCGCCACATCGCCATCCGGCGTGAGCAGGATCTCGAAGCTGATCTTTTCTGGGCTGCAACCGGCGGGGGCTACATCCTCGGGCTTTTGCTCGATCAGCCGCTCGTAATAGCGGTTCAACGCCTGCAGGATCATGACTTGACCTCCTCGCCCTGCCACGGCGGCACCTCGATGACGCCTGCCTTCAACTGCGCACGGAAGAAGCGTGGCGTCATGTCCCGAGCGAAATCGATGTCATGCAGCATCCAGCCCAGGTCCTTGTCGGCTTCGCGTTCGGGGTGTGCTTCGGGCAGCGGCTGACCATCCTCGATCAGGCTGAAATGGGCGGGAAACTCGCGCACGCCCAGGCACGGTGCATGGAAGTGCTGCCCCTTGCGGGCGCGACGGTTGAAGATATCCAGATGCTTGCCCACCGAATCGTCCGGCCCCGCCTTGTCGGTGAGCTCGAAGTGGGCCTCGATCACGTAGGCCACGTCGCGCAACACCGTGGCGGCACGCTGCTGGCGGTCTTCGTCGACGTAGGTCGCCAGCCCGGCGGCGGTGCCCGCCTTCATCGCCTTGCTCACGTTGCCCGGAGACAGCTTGCCGCCGACCTCGTTGCGGCGGATGGATTCGAAGCGCACCGGCTTGAGCACATGGATGCGATCCACCACCCAGCGGATCGCCGGCTTCCAGTGAATGGCCTCCAGAATGCCGCGCGCGGCCGACGGCGTGATGACGTCGTAGCTCACCCGCTCCACCTTCATTTCCGGCCGTGTGAAGCAGGCCCGATCGCCCCAGACGTGCAGGCGGATTCCAAAGCTCATTCCTCGTGCCCTCCCTTGGTTGCATCGTCTTGGCCACTCGGTACCGGGACGTACTTCGGACAGCGGTTGTAGCCGATGGACGGATTGTTGGACTGGTTCTGGCGAATCAGCTCGGCTTCCATGTGCGTAACTTCCCCTGCCGAGGCTGATTCGGACTCCCACAGAATCGTGCGGCGGATCACGAAGTCCCGTCGTTGTTCATCGGTGAAGTCGCGCGCGATCAACTCACTGCTGGCACTGCCGAAGTAGTTGATGCTGTTGGTCCGGTCCTGGCCAACGTAGATCTTCCCGTTCGGATACGTGATCATGTAGATGACGCTCTTCTTCGGTTTCATCACCACATCAAGCTCTCGGACTTGATGAACGCCGGGTCGTCCCAGGACAACCCGAATCGCGGGTCGTACAGATCCATGTTGACCAGCTCCATGAATTGCTCCCCCCACTTCTCCGGCGCCACGGGCTGAACCGCGCCCGCCTTGCGCAACGCGTCGAAGCCGTTGCGCGGCAACTGCACCAGGTAGGGCTGTAGCTTGCGCGCGAGGCCCCCGCTCTTTTCGACGTGGTGCAGGCTCTTCAGGTAATCGCGGGCATCGTCGTCGAAGGGCACGATGACCGGCATCTGCACCGTCTCGATCATGTGGAACTTGGCCGCCAGCGTTTCCAACGGCAGGGAGTCGATACGGCTTTCGGCGCACAGGCCGAGCAGGTCTGCCTTATCCAGTTCCTTGTCACCCTTCTGCCAGTAAAGAAGTCGGAAGTAGGCTTCGATCGCGGACGGCGACAGCGGATCGTCGCGAAACTGCGGCTGACGCATGACCTCCTGTGCGGCTTGGGCGAACTGGCGCAACTCTGGCGGCGGCGCCCAGTCGCCGTTCGCGGTGGCGAACACGCACACCTCGCTCAACTCCGCTGCGCGCTCGCCGTTGCGGTTGCAACGCCCCGCGGCCTGGGCGATAGAATCCAGGCCGGCTTCGGCGCGGTAGACGGTGGGGAGCGAGATGTCGACGCCGGCTTCGATCAGCGACGTCGACACCAGCCGGCAGGGCTCACCGGCCTTGAGGCGTACCCGTACCTCGGCCAACACCTGGCTACGGTGCCTGGCACACATCAGTGTGGTCAGGTGGCGGGCACCCGGCCGGTCGGCAAGCGCCTGATACAGGGCGCGAGCGTGGCGACGGTTGTTGACGATGCACAACACCTGATCGAGATCGCGAAGCTGCGCCGCGAGCGCGTCATCGTCGAGCGTACCCACATGGCGCACGCGCACTCGGTCCAGCTTGCGGAAGAGCTCCGGCGGGTTCGGGGCGAGTTCGCGTACCTGGTCCTTGTCGAATCCGCCGCGAAAATCCGGCGCGTTCAAGGCTGGCTGGGTAGCCGTGCACAGGACGATGCTGCTGCGGTAGTTGCGAGCCAGTTCGTCGATGGCCGCGACAGCCGGCCGCAGCAGCTTGAGCGGCAGGGTCTGCGCTTCGTCGAGTATGACCACGCTGCCGGCGATGTTGTGCAGCTTGCGGCATTGCGACGGGCGTGCCGCGAACAGGCTCTCGAAGAACTGCACGGCGGTGGTGACGATGATGGGCGCATCCCAGTTCTCCATCGCGAGCCGCAGCTTTTCCCGGGCCTGGTAGCGCTCGGCGTCCGAACGGGGAAGTTGCGCAGCGACGAAGGCACTGTGATGCTCCAATACCGCAGCCTCCCCCAGATCACCCAGCGCGGAACGGAACACCGCGGCGTTCTGCTCGACGATGCTGGTGAAGGGAATCACAAAGATCACCCGCCGCAGCCCATGCTTGATCGCATGGTCGAGCGCGAAGGCCAGCGAGGCGAACGTTTTGCCGCCGCCTGTCGGTACTGTCAGCGAGAACAGGCCGGGCGAATGCTGCGCGGCTTGGCGCGTATGGGCAAGGATGTCCGCGCGGACGCGATTGACATGTGAGTCGGCCGTGAAGCCGGAGAGATAAGTGTCGAGGCGCTCGCGCAGTGCTTGCAGCGAGGGCAATGCCTGCGCGCGCGATGCGCTGCGGTCGTTGGGTTGCCCGGGAAGCGCGACACGATCGTAGAAAGCTTCGGTGTCGAGATAGTCCGCATCCACAAGGCAGGAAAAGAGCATGCGCGCCAAGAACGCAAACTGGAAACTGCCGCGCTCCTTATGTGGCGTGAGCCGAGGCGGCATGAGGCGTTCGGGGAGGGGAATCTCGCTTCGCCAATCATCCTTCAATGGCGGCAATCCAGCGCCCTTCAGTCGGTCGCGAAGCGCGGTGCGCTCTCCCCCCTCACTGCCGTTGGCTAAGCCCGCGTGATGACCCGCGATTCCATAAGCCAATAGAGTGCCAATCTGCTTGTAGCGCTCGACGGCCAACATGGCGCCACGCGTTGCGTGGTCTACACGAACGGCATCACCGGAGATGCGTCGCTGGAAATCGTCCGTATATTTGCCGATGTCATGCAGAAGACCGCCTAACTCCGCCAGTTCACGCCCACCGAACCACGTGGCGGACTGCCCTGCGAGGGCGGCCACAGCTCTCAAGTGCTCACTCAATGGCTGCCAGTTGGATTTGGAGTCATCACTGGTGGAATGTGCAAAGTAGCGAGGCAACTGGAGCGCTGCCGGCTCAGGAAGATCCGTCACAGGTGACTTGATCATGTCCAACGCATCTCCATCGAAGTCCATCGGCATTAGACCATACATATGCTTGATGGAAAGAGGGCCTGGAGCAGGCGATCTTTACAACCATCCGCAACCGACCAAATGGCAAGACGACAGCGGTCCAGCCCTCACGACCTGACATGACGCTTACGATCTCGATCAGGGTTATCCGCAACATGGCACGGATTGTGCATCGCACCACTTGTTGACTGACGCGAAAATGAGCCACGAGCAGAGCAATTCGGCTGTTCGCATATGGAGGCGCTGGATTTGTCGAGCATTTCTCGCTGCGCCGCATCACATCAAGTGGGCAGAAGCACCCCGTAACGGGGCATGCCGGCGCCCCGTTTTTGTGCAGAATACGAAAACCTTTGTCACAGAGCCGGTTCTGGCCGGCGTGGCAGGAGGAGAAGGGGCCAGGGACAACGGCTCCGACGAGGGGAGACAAGACCTCGCAGATGCGTCGGACAACAACATCGTCATCCATTGATATCGCTGGAGAATCGAGCATGAAGAAAAGCATCGTTGCAGTCGCGGTCATGAGCATCGGTCTGGGCGCTGCCCACGCCCAGGAAGTCGTCAAGCTCGGCAGCGCAGCGCCGCTGACCGGCACCATCTCGCACCTTGGCAAGGATCTGGAAAACGGCAGCCGCATGGCGGTCGACGCGATCAACGCCCAGGGCGGCGCCGATATCGGCGGCAAGAAGGTCAAGTTCGAGCTGATCGGCGAGGACGATCAGGCCGACCCGCGTACCGGCACCACGGTGGCGCAGCGTCTGGTGGATGCGGGCGTCAAGGGCGTGATCGGGCACCTGAACTCGGGCACCTCGATTCCGGCTTCGCGCATCTACGACCAGGGCGGCGTGCCGCAGATCTCGCCGGCATCGACCAACCCCAAGCTGACGCAGCAGAACTTCAAGGGCGTGTTCCGCACCATCGCCAACGACGTGCAGCAGGGCGGTGCACTGGGCACCTTCGCGGTGAAGACGCTGGGCGCCGCCAAGGTCGCGATCATCGACGACCGCACCGCCTACGGCCAGGGCCTGGCGGACGAGACCGACAAGGCGGTGAAGGCGGCCGGCGCCCAGGTCGTCGCGCGTGAATTCACCACCGACAAGGCCACCGACTTCAACGCCATCCTGACGAAGATCCGCGCCACCAACCCGGACGTGATCTTCTTCGGCGGCATGGACGCCCAGGCCGGCCCGATGCTGCGCCAGATCAAGCAGCTCGGCATCAACGCCAAGTTCCTGACTGGCGACGGCGGCTGCAGCCCGGAAATGATCAAGCTCGCGGGCGACGCCATCAATGCGACCACCTATTGCTCGATGGCTGGCCTGCCGCTGGACAAGATGCCTGGCGGCGCCAAGTTCCGTGCCGACTACAAGGCACGCTTCAACGGCGAAGTGCAGCTCTACGCGCCCTATGCCTACGACGCCGCGATGGCGATCGTGAAGGCGATGGAAAAGGCGGGCTCGGTCGAGCCGTCCAAGTATCTGCCCGAGCTGAAGAAGATCAACTTCGACGGCGTCACCGGCAATGTCTCCTTCGACGACAAGGGCGACATCAAGGAAGGCGCGGTCACGATGTACCAGTTCAAGGACGGTACCTGGGTCGCGCTGTAAGCATCGGCAGCCCCTCACGCGCCCCGCGTGAGGGGCAAGGCCTGGAGAGTGCTTCGCCGCGCAGCCTCCAGACCTTGCCCCTCAGAGTCGTCCTGCCTGACCGCCACCCGGACCAACAGGCTCCTTCCCAAGGCCTCACCTGCTCAGCGACCCGTCCAAAATGGAAACCCTCATCCAACAACTCATCAACGGTCTGGTGATCGGCAGCGTGTATGCGCTGATCGCACTGGGCTACACGATGGTCTATGGCATCCTCGGCCTCATCAACTTCGCCCACGGCGACGTGCTGATGGTCGGCGCCCTGACCGCACTGCAGACCATGATGTTCCTGATGGGCGTCGCACCCGGGATGTCGCCCATCTACATGCTCACCATCGCGTTGATGGTCGCCATCCCCGTGTGCATGACGCTGGGCTTTCTGATGGAACGCCTCGCCTACCGGCGATTGCGCAATGCCCCCCGCCTGGCGCCGCTGATCACCGCGATCGGCATGTCCTTCCTGCTGCAGACCGTGGCGATGATCATCTGGGGACGCAACTACCACACCTTCCCGCAGCTGATCTCGACCACGCCGCTGGAACCGATCCCGGGCGTATTCATCACCCCGGTGCAGGTCGTCATCATCCTGGCCTCGGCCGCGATCATGATCGGGCTGACGCTGTTGGTGACCCGCACCAAGATCGGCCGCGCGATGCGCGCCACCGCCGAGAACCACCGCGTCGCCAGCCTGATGGGGGTCGACACCAACGCGGTGATCGCCTTCACCTTCGTCGTCGGCGCCGCACTGGCCGCGGTAGCGGGCGTGATGTTCGCCAGCAACTACGGCATCGCCCACTACGGCATGGGCTTCATGCCCGGCCTCAAGGCCTTCACCGCCGCGGTGCTGGGCGGCATCGGCAACCTGGGCGGCGCCATGCTCGGCGGCATCGTGCTCGGCCTGGTTGAATCCTTCGGTGCCGGCTACATCGAACACATGACCTTCGGCTTCCTGAACTCGTCCTACCAGGACATCTTCGCCTTCATCATCCTGGGCCTGGTGCTGATCTTCAAGCCCACCGGCCTGCTCGGCGAACGCGTGTCGGATCGGGCCTAAGGGGGCCGCACAACCATGAACGAACTCGTCTCCGCCGTCCCCTACCTGGGCAAGCGCAACCCGATGGCTGCGCGCTGGCTCATCATCATCATCGCCCTGGTGGCGCCGATCATCGCCTGGCAGTTCGGCAAGAGCTGGGTGCGCATCCTCGACTTCGCGCTGCTGTACATGATGCTGGCGCTGGGCCTGAACCTGGTGGTGGGCTTCGCCGGCCTGCTCGACCTGGGCTACATCGCGTTCTACGCCGTCGGGGCCTACACCTTCGCCTTCCTCGCCTCGCCGCACTTCGACATCCACCTGCCGTTCTGGCTGGTACTGCCGCTCGGGGCGGCCTTCGCCGCACTCGCGGGGATCATGCTGGGCTTTCCGGTCCTGCGATTACGAGGGGACTACCTCGCGATCGTGACCCTCGGCTTCGGCGAGATCATCCGCATCTTCATGCTGAACCTGAACTACCCGATCAACATCACCAACGGGCCGCAGGGCATCAACATGATCGACCCGATCAACCTGTTCGGCTGGGATCTGTCGCGCAACCTGCAGGTCACCGAAACCTTCTCGATCAACTCGCTGTTCCTGTACTACTACTTCTTCCTGCTGTGCGTGGCGGGCTCGATCCTGTTCATCCAGCGCCTGCAGATCTCGCGCGTCGGCCGCGCCTGGGCGGCGATGCGTGACGACGAGCTGGCGGCCAAGGCCATCGGCATCAACACGCGCAACATGAAGCTGCTGGCATTCTCGCTCGGCGCCACCTTCGGCGGCGTGGCGGGCGCGCTGTTCGGCGCCTTCCAGGGCTTCGTCAGCCCCGAGAGCTTCAGCCTGATGGAATCCATCGCCGTGCTGACGATGGTGGTGTTCGGCGGCATGGGCAACATCGCCGGCGCCATCATCGGCGCCTTCGTGCTCGCCCTGCTGCCCGAGATCCTGCGCGACGTCGCCGTGCCGCTGCAGCAGACGCTGTTCGGCACCGTGATCCTCGACCCCGAAGTGCTCCGCATGCTGCTGTTGTCGCTCGCCATGATCCTGATGATGCTGCTCCGCCCCTCGGGCATGATCCCCGCCCGCGCCCGCTACGCCCACCCCGAGAACATGAAGCAGGGAGGTGCGCAGTGATCACCCTGCTCGAAGCCCGTAACATCGGCAAGCGCTTCGGTGGCCTGCAGGCGTTGACCGACGTATCGCTGACCATCCGCAAGGGCGAGATCTATGGCCTGATCGGCCCCAACGGCGCCGGCAAGACCACCTTCTTCAACGTGCTGACCGGCGCCTACACGCCGGACGGCGGCGAGTTCGTGTTCAACGGCAGCGAACTGCCCGCCGGCAAGCCACACAAGATCGTCGGCCGCGGCATTGCCCGCACCTTCCAGAACATCCGCCTGTTCCGCGACCTCACCGCGCTCGAGAACGTCATGGCCGGCCACCACATCCGCACCAAGGCGGGCGTGTGGGGCATCCTGACGTGGAACCGCTTCACCCGCGAGGAAGAGCGACTGACCACGCAGCGCGCCTACGAGCTGCTCAATTACGTGGGCATTGGCCGCTTCGCCGACGTGGTGTCGAAGAACCTGTCCTACGGCGACCAGCGCCGGCTGGAGATCGCCCGCGCGCTCGCCACCGAGCCGCAGCTGCTGGCGCTCGACGAACCCGCCGCCGGCATGAACGCCACCGAAACCGCGCAGCTCAAGGTACTGATCGAGCAGATCCGTCACGACGGCATCACGGTGATGCTGATCGAGCACGACGTGAAGCTGGTGATGGGCCTGTGCGACCGCGTCGCGGTGCTGGACTTCGGCAAGAAGATCGCCGAGGACGTGCCCGCGGTGGTGCAGAAGAACGAAGCAGTCATCGCCGCCTACCTGGGCGGAGGCAAGCATGCACACTAATCCCACCTCCCCGCTGCTGCAGTTGCAGAACCTGCAGATCGCCTACGGCGGCATCCAGGCCGTCAAGGGCATCGACCTCGACCTGTGGGCGGGCGAACTCGTCTGCCTGATCGGCGCCAACGGCGCCGGCAAGACCACCACGCTCAACGCCATCGCCGGCGTGCTGCCGGTCGCCGGCGGCGACATCCTGTATGGCGGCGACCGGATGAACACCGTGCCGGCCCACAAGCGCCTGCGCAAGGGGATTGCACTGGTGCCCGAGGGGCGTGGCATCTTCACCCGCCTGACGGTAGAAGAGAACCTGCGCATGGGCGCCTACACCCGCAACGACAAGGCGGGCATCGAGACCGATCTGGAGCGCGTCTACACCATGCTGCCGCGGGTCAAGGAGCGTCTGCACCAGGTGGCCGGCACGCTGTCGGGCGGGGAGCAGCAGATGGTGGCCATCGGCCGTGCACTGCTGTCGCGCCCCAAGCTGCTACTGCTGGACGAGCCGTCGATGGGCCTGGCGCCGCTGGTGGTCGAGAAGATCTTCGAGGTCGTGCAGTCGGTGGCCCGTGAAGGCGTCACCATCCTGCTGGTCGAGCAGAATGCCAACCTGGCACTGGAGTTCGCCCAGCGCGGCTACGTGATGGAATCGGGCAAGATCACGCTGACCGGCACCGGAGACGAGCTGCTGGCCAACCCGAAGGTGCGCGCCGCCTATCTGGGCGAGATCGCCTGACCCCGGCGCCCGACCCGAACGCTCGCCGTCCTGGCGCTGGCCTTGGCCCTGGCCGCGCTGGAAACAGCCGGCAGGCAGTGCATTCGTTGTTCCGAATATAATCCTTCGCCCAAGGAGAACAACGCATGAAGCACATCCCCCCCAAGGAAGCCTATGCCTTCCTGCAGGCAAACCCGGAAGCGCTGCTGATCGATGTGCGCAGCGAGATCGAGTACCTGTTCGTCGGCCATCCCGTCGGCGCGATCCACGTCTCGTGGAACGACGGCCCGGACTGGGAGGTGAACCCGCACTTCGTCGGCGAGGTCAGAAAGCTGGCCGGCAACGGCGGCAAGCGCCCGATCCTGCTGATCTGCCGCTCGGGTAACCGTTCCGAGACGGCAGGCCATACGCTGATCGAGGCCGGCTTCGAAGAGGTCTACAACGTGCAGCATGGCTTCGAGGGCGAACTCGACGAGCGCCACCACCGCAACTCGGTGAATGGCTGGCGTTTCGACGGTCTGCCGTGGGAGCAGTGCTGAGGCGCGCACCACCGCGCTGACCGGACCGCGTTCGGCGCAGCCGTCGCCTCAGCGACCGTCCAGACTGCGGCGGTACTGGATCGCCTCCGCCACATGCGCCGCGCCCGGCTGCGCGGCACCTGCCATGTCGGCCAGCGTGCGCGCCACCCGCAGGATGCGGTGATAGGCGCGCGCCGAGAGATCCAGACGATTCATCGCCTGCTGCAGCAGGGCTGCGCCCGCCGCATCCGGCAGGCAGAAACGTTCCACACCGCGGCTGTCGAGCCGCGCATTCACGTCGCCCTGGCGTTCCATCTGCTGCGCCCGCGCCTGCACCACGCGCGCCCGCACGTCCGCTGACGAGGGCGCCGGGACCGCCGTGGCGAGCTCCTCGTGCGCCAGCACCGGAACCTCGACCACCAGGTCGATGCGGTCCAGCAGCGGCCCGGAGAGTTTTCCGCGATAGCGGGCAACCTGTTCGGGCGTGCACCTGCAGGGCTTTCGCGGGTGTCCCGCATAGCCGCAGGGACAGGGATTCATCGCTGCCACCAACTGGAACCGGGCGGGGAACTCCGCACGTCTGCGGGCGCGCGAGACGCTGATATGGCCTGTTTCCAGCGGTTCGCGCAGGGATTCGAGCACACGGCGGTCGAACTCGGGCAACTCGTCGAGGTAGAGCACCCCGTTGTGGGCCAGCGAGATCTCGCCCGGCCGCGGCGTCGCCCCGCCGCCCACCAGTGCCGCCGCCGAGGCCGAGTGATGCGGACTGCGGAAGGGGCGCTGGGCCCAGCGCGACGCATCGAAACTGCCTTCGAGTGAACACACGGCCGCGGTCTCGAGCGCTTCATGTTCGAGCATGGGTGGCAGCAGGCCGGGCAGCCGCTGCGCCAGCATGGACTTGCCCGTGCCCGGCGGACCGAACAGCAGCAGCGAGTGCGCGCCCGCGGCGGCTACTTCCAGCGCACGGCGCGCCTGGAGCTGCCCGCGCACATCGGCAAGGTCGGGCGCGCACGCCGTGGCGGCAGCGGCCGGATTGTCGAGCACGGTCGGCGGCAGCGGCGTGTGGCCATTGAGGTGCGCCGCCACCGCACACAGGCTGGCCGCCGGCAACACGGTCGCGGTACGCGCCAGCGCCGCTTCGGGCGCGTTGGCCGTCGCCACCACGAGACTGCGCCGCGCACGCCCTGCGGCCAGCGCCACGGCAAGCACGCCGCGCACCGCGCGCAGCTCGCCATTGAGCGACAGCTCGCCGCAGAACTCCAGCCCGTCGAGCAGCCTGCCGGCGACCTGGCCGGAAGCGACAAGAATGCCCACGGCGATCGCCAGATCGAAGCGCCCGCCCTCCTTCGGCAGATCGGCAGGCGCCAGATTGACCGTGATGCGCCGCTGCGGGAACTCGAACTGCGAGGTCTGAAGGGCCGCACGCACCCGGTCGCGCGCCTCGCGTACCTCGGTGTCGGGCAGGCCGACGAGACTGAAGGCGGGCAGGCCGTTGGCCAGATGCACCTCGACCGTGACCTCCGGCGCGTCGAGACCATCGAGTGCGCGGCTGCGCACGAGTGCAAGCGACATGCGGCTCTCCAGACTGGGCGGGGGGCCAGTCTAGCGGAGAACACACTAATGACAAACAGATAAGCCGGACGACATGTCCGGCACCGGAGATCAGGCCGGCTTGTCACCCTCGCCGGCGAGGCGGCGCTCGAGCTCGACAACGCGGGCTTCCAGATCGGCAACCTTCTGGCGCGCATGGGCCAGCACTTCGCGCTGCACCTCGAATTCCTCGCGGGTCACGAGGTCGAGCTTGCCGAAGGCGCTGCCGAGCATGGCCTTGACGTTCTTCTCGATGTCGCGGGCGGGGCTGTTGGCCGCCAGTTCGGAGAGTTTGGAGCCGATTTCGTCGAGAAAGCGCGGAGTAGCCATGATCGGTAGTGAAGTGCCGGTTGTAGACGGTCGAAGTCTAGCACGCCCGCCAAGACTGCCCGGCGTCGGCCGCGGACACCGCGCCGATGCCGATGCACCACATCGGTGCATCGCGTCCCGCTTTCGTGCGCGATTTCATCTCGCACCGCAGCAACGCCGCCTGAAAAGCGCCATCGGCGCATGTGAAACCCGCATGAACACTGGATTTCACGAAGCTGGCACGCGGCCTGCTAAAGGTTGTTCGTCGGAACCCCTCATCTGTCTCAGGAGAAAACAACCATGCACAAGACCCTTGTCGCCGCTGCCCTCGCCGCCGCCCTTCCCTTCGCGGGGGCAGCCCACGCCGAAGAGAGCCCCTTCTCCGCCAACGTGGGCATCGTGTCGGACTATGCCTACCGCGGCATCAGCCAGACCGACGAGCGTCCGGCCCTGCAGGGCGGCTTCGATTATGCGCACGCGAGCGGCTTCTACGTCGGCGTGTGGGGCTCGAACGTCTCCTGGCTCAATGACGTCGACACCACCGACTCGACCGGCAACAGCCTCGAGATCGACCTCTACGCCGGCTACAGCGGCGAAGCCGGCCCGATCGGCTACGACGTCGGCCTGCTGCAGTACTACTACCCGGGCAGCTACAGCTCGACGTGGAAGACCGAGACCGGCCTGACCAAGCCGAACACGCTGGAGGGCTACATCGGGCTGTCGTGGGAGTTCCTGTCGTTCAAGTACTCCTACTCGTTCACCGACCTGTTCGGCCTGCCGGACTCGGAAGGCAGCCAGTACTACGACCTGGGCGTGTCCTACGAACTGGGTGGCGGATTCAACCTCGACGCGCATTACGGCTACAACGACCTCAAGGGCGGTGACGACTACAAGGACTGGAAGCTCGGCGTGACCAAGGAGCTCGGCGGCTTCGAGTTCGGTCTGCACTACGTCGACACCGACATCAAGGACGTCGATCTCGCCGATGAGCGCTTCATCGTGTCGGTCAGCAAGTCCTTCTGATCACCCCGCCAGCTGAACGGGAGAAAACCATGAAATTCATCGCTGCGATCATCAAGCCCTTCAAGCTCGACGAGGTGCGCGAAGCGCTGTCCGCCATCGGTGTGCAGGGCATCACCGTCACCGAGGTCAAGGGCTTCGGCCGCCAGAAGGGCCACACCGAGCTCTACCGCGGCGCCGAGTACGTCGTCGATTTCCTGCCCAAGGTGAAAGTCGAGGCAGCCGTGTCCGACGACCTCCTGGACCAGGCGATCGAGGCCATCGAGAAGTCCGCCGCCACCGGCAAGATCGGCGACGGCAAGATCTTCGTCTTCGAACTGGAACAGGCCATCCGCATCCGCACCGGCGAGACCGGCCCGGACGCGCTGTAAGGGAGATCATCAAAATGAAGAAACGCTTTGCACTTCTGCCGGCGCTGGCCCTCGGTGGCGCGCTTGCCGGCGCATCGGGCGGCGCCTTCGCCCAGGAGGCCGCCGCCGCTGCGGTCGAGGTCAACAAGGGCGATGTGGCCTGGATCATGACGGCCACCCTGCTCGTGCTGATGATGGCCCTGCCCGGCCTCGCACTGTTCTATGGCGGCCTGGTACGCGCCAAGAACATGCTGTCGGTGCTGATGCAGGTCATGACCGTGTTCTCGCTGAATGCCCTGCTGTTCGCCATCTACGGTTACAGCCTGGCCTTCACCGAAGCCAGCCCCTTCATCGGCTCGCTGGACAAGATCTTCCTGTCCGGGGTGACGATCGACACGCTCGCAGACACCTTCACCGAGACGGTGAAGCTGCCCGAGTTCGCCTTCATCGCGTTCCAGGCCACCTTCGCCGGCATCACCGGTGCGCTCATCGTCGGCGCCTTCGCCGAACGCATGAAGTTCTCCGCGGTGCTGATCTTCTCGGTGATCTGGTTCACCTTCTGCTACCTGCCGATCTGCCACATGGTGTGGGGCCCGGGCGGCTACCTGCTGGAGGACGGCGCGCTCGACTTCGCCGGCGGCACCGTGGTGCACATCAACGCCGGCGTCGCCGGCCTGGTGGGCGCCTACATGGTGGGCAAGCGCATCGGCTTCGGTCGCGAATCAATGGCGCCGCACAGCCTGACGCTGACCATGGTCGGTGCCTCGCTGCTGTGGGTGGGCTGGTTCGGCTTCAACGCCGGCTCTAACCTCGAAGCCACCTCGGGCGCCGCGCTGGCCTTCATCAACACGCTGGTGGCCACGGCTGCCGCGGTGCTGGCCTGGTCGCTGGGTGAGGCACTGCTGAAGGGCAAGCCCTCGATGCTGGGTGCGGCGTCGGGCGCGGTGGCCGGCCTGGTCGCCATCACCCCGGCCTGCGGTTCGGTCGGCCCGATGGGCGCCATCGTCATCGGCCTGCTGTCGGGCTTCATCTGCCTGTGGGGCGTGAATGGCCTGAAGCACATGCTCGGCGCGGACGACGCACTCGACGTGTTCGGGGTGCATGGCGTGGGCGGCATCGTCGGCGCCATCCTGACCGGCGTGTTCGCGGCCCCGTCGCTGGGCGGCACCGGCGGCGAGGACTTCGCGATGGGTGCGCAGGTGTGGATCCAGACCTGGAGCGTGATCATCACCATCGTGTGGTCCGCCGTGGTCGCCTTCGTCGCCTACAAGATCGCGGACGTCCTGGTCGGCCTGCGCGTGCCGGAAGAGGAAGAGCGCGAGGGCCTGGATATCACCGCCCACGGCGAAACCGCCTACCGGATGTAAGCGGGAACGATGTCACCTGCGGAGCCGGTCCTCCCCGGCTTCGTTTTAACGCGGCGCTCCACGGGGCGCCGTTTTTTTTCGCGCCGGGTGTACGCAAAGAAAGCGGGGCGGCCCGAAGGCCGCCCCGATCGCATTCCTCGCCCTGCGCGAACGCGGGAGCAGGACGCTCAGACCCGCGGCACCGGCACGCCGGGATTGACGCACAGCGCCTGGTTGAGGGCGACGATCGCCTTCTTGTAGTCGCTGCGCTCGATGATGAACTGCATGTTCACCTGGCGCAGGGTCTGCGACACGCAGTTGACGTTGACGCCCGCGTCCGCCAGCGTCTGCGCCGCGCGCGCGAGCACGCCGGGAATGCTGATGTTGGAGCCGATCGCGCACACGATGGCGCTGGGCTTCACCGTCACTACTTCGTAGCGCGCCTCCAGCTCGGCGATGAGCTCGGCCGTCACCGAGCTTTCCCACAGCACGTGGGCGATCGAGTTGGCGTTGGTGGCCTTCAGGATGTACGAGATGCCGTGCCTGCAGAAGATCTCCATCAGCCCCAGGTCGAAGCCGACGGTGCCGACCATGCTGGGGTCGTGGATCTCGACCAGCGTGACCTTGTCGCTGCCGGTCACCATCTCGACGCGGGCGCGTTCGCCCACGTAGTCCTTGGTGATCAGCGTGCCCGGATGGTCGGGCTCGAAGGTGTTCTTCAGGCGGATCGCGATGCCGGCCAGCTCGATCGGCTTGGCCGCCTTCGGGTGGATGGCCTCCATGCCGACGTCGGCGAGCTGGTCGGCGACGTCGTAGTTGGTCGCCCCCACGACCACCGCATTCTCGAGGCCGACCAGATTGGGGTCGGCGGAGGACAGGTGGAACTCCTTGTGGATGACGGCTTCGGCGGGGCGCAGCTCGACGGCGATCTTGCTGAAGGTGACCTCGGAATAGCCGCGGTCGAACTCGCGCATGATGCCTTCGGTACCCTTGGTGTAGCCGGTGGCGACGATGACGTTGTTGGCGAGATCCAGGCCCTTGAAGCTGTTCTGGATGCGCTCGTCGATGGTCCAGGCTTCGTCGTCGTGGAAGCCGGCGAGATCGAGCAGGATGGCCTTGACGCCATTGGCCTTGAGCATCTCGACACTGTTGAACGCGCTGTGCGACTCGCCGATCGAGGCCAGCACCTCGCGCGCGGCGAGCAGCACGTCCTTGCGACTGATGTAGCCGCTGGCGAGCACGTGGTGCATGGCCTCGAGGTACTTCTTGACCTCGCCGATACGGGTATCGACGAAGGCGTCGGCCACATCCAGCGGCAGGCCGAGATCGGCGAAACCGGCGTTGAGCTTCTTCAGGCTGGCCGCCAGGCCATCCAGCGCGGCGTGGTAGTTCGCACCGTCGGCGAACAGCGCGTAGATGCCCGGCTCACCGGTCTTCTTGTGTTCCAGCAGCTGGTTCGTCACGCCCGAATAGGCGGACACCACGTAGATGCGCCCGTAGATGCGCGATTTGTCGTGGAGCATGATGTGGCGCAGCACATCGCCGAATGCCGACATCGACGTGCCACCGATTTTCTCGACCGTGAGCATGTTCTTTCCCGAGTTGTGCATGAGGTGTATCCCAGTTCTTTTTGCGGACCGCCCGAAACCCGACATCGTATTGTCTTGATGGGGATTTGGACATAGGCGGGCCACGGTCCCGGCCTCGCCGGGCGGGGCGAGCGCCCCGATCGCTCAGCGGAACACGATGGTCTTGTTGCCGTGCACCAGCACCCGGTCTTCAAGGTGGTAGCGCAGGCCGCGGGCGAGCACCGTCTTCTCGATGTCCTTGCCGTAGCGGACCATGTCCTCGACCGCATCGGAGTGGTCGATGCGGATCACGTCCTGCTCGATGATCGGCCCCTGGTCCAGGTCGGCGGTGACGTAATGGCAGGTGGCGCCGATGAGCTTGACGCCCTTGGCCCAGGCCTGGTGGTAGGGCTTGGCGCCGACGAAGCTGGGCAGGAAGCTGTGATGGATGTTGATGATGCGGCCGGGGTAGGCGGCACACAGCTCCGGCGACAGGATCTGCATGTAGCGCGCCAGCACCATGGTGTCGCCGCGCACTTCCTCGAAGATGCGCTGCACTTCGGCGTAGGCCGAAGCCTTGTTGTCGGCGGTGACCGGCACGTGATGGAAGGGAATGCCGTGCCACTCGACGAAGCCGCGGAAGGCGTCATGGTTGGAGATCACGCACGGGATCTCGATGTCGAGTTCCTTCGACTGCCAGCGTGCGAGCAGGTCGTACAGGCAGTGCTCCTGCTTGCTGACCAGCATCACGACACGCTTCTTGACCGCGGAGTCGCTGATCTTCCACTCCATCTCGAGTTCCTCCGCCAGCGGGCGGAAGCGCTCGCGGAACTCGGCAAGGTGGAAGGGCAGCGAGTCGGCCTTGATCTCGATGCGCATGAAGTAGCGGCCGACCGACTCGCCTTCGGCCGGTTGCTCGGCGTGCAGCGAGGTCTCGAGGATCCAGCCCTTGTGCTCGGCGATGAAGCCGGAGACCTTGGCGACGATGCCGACGCGGTCGGGGCAGGAGGCGGACAGGGTGTAGAAGCGTTCGCGGTGCATGGCGTGTGGGTGCCTCAGCCGGCGCGGGCAAATGCTTTGTCGATCTCGGCGCGCAGGGCAGCGTAGTCGCGCACCACCGGATACTGCGGGAACTCGCGCACCACGTTCTCCGGCGGGTGGAACAGGATGCCGCCGTGGGCCTCGCCCAGCATCGCGGTATCGTTGTACGAGTCGCCCGCGGCCACGACCTTGAAGTTCAGTTCCTTGAAGCGCTTGACGGCCTCGCGCTTCTGGTCGGGCATGCGCAGGTGGTAGTTGACCAGGATGCCCTCGGCGTTGGCTTCGAGACTGTGGCAGAACAGGGTCGGCAGGCCGAGCTGCTTCATCAGCGGCTTGGCGAACTCGTAGAAGGTGTCGGACAGGATCACCACCTGGTAGGTGTCGCGCAGATCGTCGAGGAAGGCGCGCGCACCCTCCATCGGCCCCATGCTGGCGATCACGTCCTGAATGTCGGGCAGGCCCAGCTTCTTCTCCGCCAGGATGTTCAGGCGGTACTTCATCAGCGTGTCGTAGTTGGGCTCGTCACGCGTGGTGCGGCGCAGCTCGGGGATGCCGGTACGCTCGGCGAATTCGATCCAGATTTCGGGGACCAGCACACCTTCGAGGTCGAGACAGACGATACGCACTGCACACTCCTGCAGACAATATTTGGCCAAGGCCGCGATTCTAGCATTCGCCTCCGGCACTGTCGGTCGGGCGACGACAAGCACGGTCAGTGTGGTCAACTTCTCGAAGCGGGCAACATCCCGGTGGCAGGCACGGCACGCGAATCGGATAATTCCGGCAAATTCACTCCAAAATTCAGATGATCAAGCTGATCCCCATCGAGAAGCTCCAGCCCGGCATGTACATCCACGACCTGAACTGCGGGTGGATGGAACATAACTTTCTGCGCAACCGCTTCGCGGTGAAGTCCGACGAGGACGTCACCAAGGTGCGCGAACTGGGCGTGCATGAGATCTACATCGACATCGGCCAAGGGCTCGATGTCGAGCAGGCGCCGACACAGGAAGAGGCCGCCCATCAGGTCAACGAGGCGCTGGAGGCGATCGCCAAGAACACCGCGACACCGCCCCGGCACGACGCGGTGCAGCGCGAAGTGGGACGTGCCCACAGCCTGCACAACGAAGCCAACCGCATCGTGCGCGACATGATGGGCGACATCCGGCTCGGCAAGCAGATCCAGCTCGAGCAGATCGAGCCGCTGGTCGAACGCATCGTCGACTCGATCTTCCGCCAGCAGGATGCGATGCTGCCGCTGGCGCGGCTCAAGGAGCACGACGAGTACACCTTCCAGCACTCGGTCTCGGTGTGCGCGCTGATGACCTCGTTCGCGCGCACGCTGAAGCTGCCGCGCGACATCATCCACGAGATCGCCGTCGGCGCCCTGCTGCACGACGTGGGCAAGGCCAAGGTACCCGACGAGATCCTGAACAAGCCGGCCAAGCTCACCGACGCCGAGTTCCTGAAGATGAAGAGCCACGTCGTGCAGAGCAAGATCATCCTGCAGGGCACGCCGGGCATCAGCCAGATCGCGCTGGACGTGGCGGCGCAGCACCACGAGCGCTTCGACGGCACTGGCTACCCGAACAAGCTCAAGGGCGACGAGATCAGCCTGTACGGCCAGATGGGGGCGATCGTCGACGTGTATGACGCGATCACATCCAACCGCGTCTATCACAAGGGCATGGCGCCAACCGAAGCGCTGCGCAAGCTGCTGGAGTGGAGCAAGTTCCACTTCAACCCGACGCTGGTGCAGGCCTTCATCCGCGCCGTCGGCATCTACCCCACCGGTTCGCTGGTGCGCCTGGAGAGCCGCCGCCTCGCCGTGGTGCAGGCGCAGAACCCCGAGAACCTCATGCAGCCGGTGGTGAAGGTGATCTTCCACTCCCGTGGCTACTACATGACGCCCGAGATCGTGGATCTGCGCCGCTCGCAGGACCGCATCGTCGGCCACGAGGACTTCGAGGCCTGGAACATCGACCCCGCACGCTGGCTGCCGGAATAGGCGATCGGCAGCAGGCTGCGAGGTCGCCCGCTTCAGTCGGCGGGAATCGCCTCCAGCGCCTCGTGCAGTTCCAGCCAGCGCAGCTCGGCCTCCTCGATGCGCCCGGCGAGTTCGGCCTGGCGCCTGTTGAGCGCCGGCACCTCGCCCGCCTGCGGGCCGGTGTAGAGCGCCGGGTCGGCAAGCTGCGCGTCGATCTCGGCCTTTTCCTTGTTCCAGGCGGCCAGGCGCTTGTCGATCTGCTCGATCTCCTTCACCAGCGGCCGGCGCGCGGCCAGCCGCGCCTGGCGGTCGGCCGCGGCCTGGGCGCGGTCGGCCTTGCGCGCAGCCTTGTCGGCGGCCTGATCGGGGCAGGCTGCGGCAGCGGCGACTTCCGCCCGGCGGGTGGCGAGCCAGTCGCGGTAGTCGTCGAGGTCGCCATCGAAGGGCTGGATACACCCGCCGTCGACCAGCAGGAAACGATCGCAGGTGGCACGCAGCAGCGCGCGATCGTGCGACACCAGCACCATTGCGCCCTCGTAGTCCTGCAGCGCCATCGTCAGTGCGTGGCGCATCTCGAGGTCGAGGTGGTTGGTCGGCTCGTCGAGCAGCAGCAGGTTGGGCCGCTGCCAGATCAGCAGCGCCAGCGCCAGGCGCGACTTCTCGCCGCCGGAGAACGGGCCGCAGGGGGTGGTCGCCGGCGTGGAGGTGCCGCCCACGCCGTCGCCGCGGAAGTCGAAGCCGCCGAGATAGTCGCGCAGCTCCTGCTCGCGCGTCTGCGGGTCGAGGCGGACCATGTGCTGCAGCGCCGACTCGTCCGGGCGCAGGGTCTCGAGCTGATGCTGGGCGAAGTAGCCGGTGGCCAGCCCCTTGCCTTCCAGCCGGCGGCCGCTGGCGAGCTGCAACTCGTGGGCGAGCAGCTTGATCAGCGTCGACTTGCCGGCGCCATTGCGCCCGAGCAGGCCGACGCGCTCGCCGGGGCGCAGGGTCAGCGTGATGCGCTCGAGCACCGTCTTGTCGCCGTAGCCGACTGCGCCGTCCTCGATCTGCAGCAGCGGGTCGGGCGCCGGCGGCGCGTCACGGAAGCCGAAGGTGAAGGGCGTGTCCACATGCGCCGCGGCGATGCGCTCCATGCGCTCGAGCGCCTTGATCCGGCTCTGCGCCTGGCGGGCCTTGGTGGCCTTGGCGCGGAAGCGGCGGATGTAGTCTTCCATGTGCGCGATCTCGCGCTGCTGCTTGTCGAACATCGCCTGCTGCTGCAGCAGGCGCTCGCCGCGCTGGCGCTCGAAGTCGGAATAGCCGCCGGTATAGAGCGCGAGCCTCTGCTGCTCGATGTGGGCAATGTGGGTGACGCAGGCGTCGAGGAACTCGCGGTCGTGCGAGATCAGCAACAGCGTGCCGCGGTAGTCGCGCAGCCAGGCCTCGAGCCAGATCACCGCGTCGAGGTCGAGGTGGTTGGTGGGCTCGTCGAGCAGCAGCAGGTCGGAACGGCACATCAGCGCCTGCGCCAGGTTCAGGCGCATGCGCCAGCCGCCGGAGAAATCGGACACCGGACGCTCGATGTCCGCGGGCAGGAAGCCGAGACCGTCGAGCAGCGCTGCCGCGCGCGAACGCGCCGCATAGCCGCCGATCTCGTGCAGGCGGGCGTGGAGTTCACCGATATGCGCGCCGATGTGCTCGCCATCGTGGGCGGCCTCGGCGGCAGCCAGTTCGGCCTCGATGCGGCGCAACTCGGCGTCGCCGTCGAGCACGTAGTCGATCGCCGGCTGCGGCAAACCGGGCGTTTCCTGCGCGACGTGCGCGATCACCCAGCCGGGCGGCATGTCGAGGTCGCCCTGGTCGGGGTGGAGTTGGTCGCGCAGCATGGCGAACAGGCTGGACTTGCCGCTGCCGTTGGCACCGGTGAGGCCGACCTTCCAGCCGGGGTGGATCTGCAGCGTGGCGGCCTCGATGAGGACCCTGGCGCCGCGCGCGAGGCGCAAATTGCGAAGACTGATCACGAACGGATACACGGCCGCAGGGCCGCGAAAGCAGGTAAAGGCGCTATTCTACGCGCCAAGCGAATCGTCCCCGGAACCTTGCGCGCATGTCCCGCCCCAGCGTCTTCCCCGCCCTGCCCCGCAGCATCCTGTCCCTGTCCGCCGTCGCCCTGCTGTCGCTGTCGCCGGCCGCCCTTGCCCAGCCGGCCCCCACGCCGCAGGCCGAAGCCGAAGCGGCCGAACGCACGCGGCGCGTCGCCGAGGATGCGCGCCGGGCCGAACTCGAAGCGCAGGCGAAGGCCTTGCGTGACGAGGCCGAGACCACGTTCAAGGCCACCGAGGCGGGCTGCTACGACACGTTCATGGTCAATCACTGCATTGACAAGGCCAAGCGCCAGCGACTCGACACCATCCAGCAAGCCCGCGCGCTGGAAGCCGAGGCGCGCCAGATCGACCTTGCGCAACGTCAGCGCGCTGCGGCCGAGGTGCAGGCCAGCCAGCGGCTCGCCCCGCCCTCCGAGCCTGCCGCCCCCGCGCCGGACCCCGAGGCGGCCCGCCGTGCGCCGACCGTCATCCCCGTGCCTGCACCGGATGTCGACATCGCGCCGACCCCCGAAGCCGATCGCATCCGTCGCGACCGCGCTCGATCGGCAAGCGACGCTGCGGCCACGGCCGAGGCGCAACGCGCCGCGCGCGATGCCGAACGCGCCGCCAAGCGTGCGGATACCGAGGCCGAAGCCGCCGCCCGCGCCGAAGCCGCGGCACGCGACCGTGCGCGCTACGAAGAGCGCCTGCGCAAGTACGAAGAAGAGCAGGCCGCGAAGAAGAAGTAGGGACGTCGCGGACCGACGCAGGCAGCGAAGCCGCCTGCGGCTCCCGGTTGGCAGCGCTGTCCGCAGCCGTATTACAGCGCTCGAACGCCGCGCGCCCAGTCCAGCGCGTCCTCGAGGCGGTCGTTGCCCCAGAACAGCTCGTCGCCGACGCGGAAGCTCGGTGCGCCGAACAGACCCAGCTCCGCCGCGCGCTCGGTCTGGCAGCGCAATGCGAGCTTGTTGGCATCGGCCAGCGCGCGGCCGATCACCGCCTCGGCATCCAGCCCCTGCGCCGTGAGGATGTCGGCAATCACCTCGCGCTGGCCGATGTCCCGGTCCTCGGCGAAGTTCGCGTTCATCACCGCACGCGAGAACGGCGCCACCCAGCCTTCGCCCACACCGACCAGCGCCACCCGCGCCGCCAGCACGCTGTTGCGCGGAAAGCCGCTGGGCTTGAGGAACGGCAGGTGGTGCTTGGCCGCCAGGCGCTCCAGGTCGCGCCACATGTAGCGCCCCTTGGGCGGATAGATGTTGAACGGCGAGTCGTTCCAGCCCAGCGCCATGAACACTGGCCCGAGCAGGAAGGGCCTCCACACCAGCTCGACACCCGCCGCCTCGGCCAGCGGTTCGATGCGCATCACCGACAGCCAGGAATAGGTGCTGGCAAACTCGTACCAGAATTCGACGACGGGACGGGACATGACGGACTCCATCAGCGCGTGGACAGACTGAGAATATAGCCCACCGACTCCCGGGAGCCGGAACACGGCTCGTTCGCTTGAAGTGTCAGCGAACCGTCATCGCCACTCAGAGCGGGGTCATGCCCGGCACGTGGCTGGGCGTGACGAGTTGCTGAATCTGCTTCTTCAGGGCCGAGGCCAGCTGACTGAAGTCCGAGCGCCGGGAAAGGACGCCGATATTGAGGACGGGAAGCGGATTGGAGATCGGCACCGAAACGATGGGCTTGCCGTCAAGCGCGGCATTGTTGACCGGACGCACGACGCCAATCGAGACGCCGATGCCGTTCGCGACCATCGAGCGGACGACCTCGAAATGCGTCGTCTTCATCCGGACGTTCGGCGAGACGCCCGACTTCTCGAAAATGGACAGGAAGTAATCCCGGCTGATCGGGAGATCCAGAAGGATGTAGGGGTCGCCCTCCAGCTCCTTGATATCCACTGACGACATGGTCGCCAGGCGGTGATTCGCATCCACCATCACCACCGGCGGCAGGCCGGCAAGGGGCTCGAACCAGAGATCCTGAGGGATGTGCATCTCGTAGGTGATCGCAAGGTCGATGATGCCGCGCCGCAAATACCCGATCAATTGGTCCTGGCTCCCCTCGAGCAACTCGATGCTCACAGCCGGATGCCGTTCGGCAAAGGACTGGCAGATCTCGGGCAATACGAGGGGCGCCAGCGTGATGAACGAGCCCAGCGTGACCTTTCCCCGCAATTCCCCCTTGACCAGACCGCTGAAATCCTGCAGTCCGTGCGCCTTCTCGAGCAGCGCCCGCGTATGGCTCAGGACCTCGCTGCCGGCATCGGTCAATTGAAGTCCACTGGGCTGACGTACGAAGAGCCGTACCTCGAGCGCCTCCTCGAGCTGAGCGATGGCGACGGATATCGAGGGCGGCGAGACATGCACCTTCTCCGCCGCACCCGCAATCGTCCCGCATTCGGCGACAGCGACAAAATACTCAAGCTGCTTGAAGGTGTACCGCATATGCTGCTAAGCGCTCCTGATCCGTTCGGCCGTCCGGAACACCATCATCCCGGACGAATCACGGCACCTGCCATCGCTTGAATACACGCCAGCGATGGCGCGACAGGCCCGTGACCCAGACCGGAGTTTAGCAGCGAAGCTCACCAGCTCCCCGTGTTGGGCATGTCTGCCCATGGCTGCCGCGGCGGCAGGGGCTCGCCATTCTGGAGAAGCTCGATCGAAATCCCGTCCGGAGAACGCACGAAAGCCATGTACCCGTCACGGGGAGGCCGATTGATCGTCACGCCATGCGTCTTCAGTCTTTCGCAAACGGCATAGATATCGTCAACCCCGAATGCCAGATGACCAAAATTACGCCCTCCGGAATACGTTTCGGGTGCCCAATTGTGGGTCAATTCAATCTGGACGGAATGATCGCCCGGCGCAGACAGATAGTAGTTCGTGAATTGCCCCTTTTCCGATTCGCGCTTGCGGATGAGTTCGAGCCCGAGCGCATCGCAGTAGAAACGCAGGGATTCGTCCGGGTTGGAGACACGTACCATTGCATGCAGATATTTCATTTCCTTTCACCTTCTCCGATTGCAGCGTCTGAGCGCCGCAGTTCGTGCCTGAGGACATAGAGTCCCGACAGCAGGATCACCACACCGCCCACCAGGGTATGCATCCCCGGGAGCACGCTCCAGATCAGCCAGTCCACGCCGACGCCCCAGGCCAGCGCGGTGTATTCAAAGGGGGCCACCACCGAAGCCTGGCCATGGCGGAAGGCCTCGGTGATGCCCAGTTGCGCCAGAAAGCCGACCAGCGCCAGTGCGACCAGCAACCACACGTGCTCGTCTCGAATGGGCATCCAGTCTGGAAGGGCGAGCGCACTGGGCAGAACCGCCATCATCGCCATCATCCAGAACATCAGGCTCTCCTTGGAGTCGGTCCGGCTTCCCAGGCGGGTCAGAACGGCGACACCGGCATAGCAGAAGGCCGCGCCCACGATGAACAGTCCCGCCCAGTTGAAGAACGCCTCTCCCCCCGGGCGCAGCGCGATCAGTACGCCGAGCAGGCCACCGACCAGGGCATACCAGTGCACGGCCGTCCCCCTTTCGCCGAGCAGGGGGCCGGCGAGCAAGGTCATCAGCAGGGGCGCGACGAAATACAGGGTGTAGGCGTTGGCCAGCGGCAGATCGCGATAACCGAGCGTCAGGAGCACGAGCATGCCCACGGCCAACATCCCTCGCATGAGCTGGAGCGGCACACGGACCCGGATCAGCGACCGCCACGCGCGCCGCCGATGAATCCAGACGAGCAGTACCGGCAGGGCAACAAGGCCTCGCAGGCCGGCCACTTGCAAGGGTGGGTAATGCGCGACCAGCAGCTTCAGGATGGCATCGACGAGCGCGAACATCGCCACGCCGAACACCATTGCGACGATGCCCAGGAAGTTCCCGCTCCAGCCCTGCAATGAATCGACCCTTGTCACGCCCCGCCTCACCCTGACCTCACCCCGAAGCATCCCGCAAGACCGAGACGCTCCCTAAGCACTACGGCAGGGGGG